>JASLBX010000454.1 GCA_030146385.1 Jiangellaceae bacterium
TCCTTTGAGGGGCGGCACCTTTCTCTGGCGAAATTAGTGATCTCTGGCAGCCGCGTTTGTGATCCGGCGCACATACCGCAGACATTCTGGAAATCGGACGTCGGACCAACTCCCGGTGACGCTGGTCACAGACCACAAGGGGGCGCCGGGCTGAGCGTGGAAGCATGCTGCGCTCTGTGCAGGCCACGGCGGTGGCGCTGGTGATCGGATTCGTCGCTGCTGCGTGCGGCGGCGCCGGCAACGACGACGCCGACCAGGTCGCGGCCGAGGCCGAGTTCGACGTGATCCCGTACAACCGCGACGACGTGCTGGGCCAGGAGGAGTTCGCGTTCAGCTCGCTGCTCGGGCAGGACACTCCTGTGGTCCTCAACTTCTTCGCCGCGCAGTGCCCGCCGTGCCTGGCCGAGATGCCCTGGCTGCAGACGGCGGCCGACAAGTTCGAGGGCGACGTGCTGCTGGTCGGCGTGGACGTCGGCCCATTCGTCGGCCTCGGCAGCAATGAGCAGGGTGCCCAACTGCTGCAGGACCTGGGCATCACCTATCCCGCCGCCTACGCGGTGGACGACGCGCCGCTTCGCCAGATCGGGGTCGTGTCGATGCCGACGACCGCGTTCTTCGACGCCAACGGCCGGCTGGTCGACACCCACGCCGGAATCATGACCGAGGATCAGATCGATGACCGGTTCCAGCAGCTGGCGGAGGCGTCGTGACGACCCAGACCGGCGTGCGGCGACGCCTGCTCGCCGCCGGTGTGGTCGTGGCGGTGCTCGGGGCGACAGGCATCGCCGCCGCACTCACGTCCGGCGCGGGCTGGCTGAACGTCCTCATCGACCGGATCGCAGGCGAGTCACAGGGATTCCTCGGCGGGGTGGGCGGCCTCGTCCCCATCGGGTTCGCGTTCGCCGCCGGGATGGCCTCGGCCGTGAACCCGTGCGGGTTTCCGCTGCTGCCGACGTACCTGAGCGTCTTCCTGTCCGAGCCGCGCACGGCGCGTGCGAACCTGTCGGCGGCGGCCCGGCTGGGCCGGGCCTTGACCGTGGGAGGCACGGTTACCGCGGCGTTCGTCCTGCTGTTCGCCGCGGTCGGGTTGCCGATCGGCTTGGGCGCGCAGGTGTTTCTGCGCTGGCTACCGTGGGTCGCTCTGGGTCTGGGTGTCGTCCTGGTCGGCGTCGGTGGCTACCGGCTCGCCGGCGGCACCCTCTACAGTGCGGCGCCCGAGCGGCTCGGGGCTCGGATGGCCTTCGGACAGCGCGGGCTGCGGAGCTACTTCGCGTTCGGGCTGGCCTACGGGTTGGCGTCGCTGAGCTGCACGCTGCCGATCTTTCTGCCGGTTGTCGGGATCTCGGTGACGGCGGGCGTCGGCATGGGATCCGCCGGGCCACTGGTGCTCTACGGGCTCGGTATGGGGACGATCATCGTCAGCCTGACCGTCGCGACCGCCCTGTTCCGTACGGCGCTCGCGGCCCGACTGCACCGGGCGCTGCCATATATTGACCGCATCGGGACGGTGGCGCTGTTCGCCGGAGGCGCGTACCTCGTCTACTACTGGTTGACGATCGGCGGCCTGCTGGCCTGACTCGGCGACCGACGGCTTACAGGTCGCCTGCTTCGGCGCTCACCTGCTCGATGTCGAGTACCGTGATGCGGCCCCGTCCCAACCGGATGAGCCCGCGCTCGGCGAGGTCGCCCAGGACCTTGGTGGCCGTTTCGCGGGACGTCCCGGCCAGTGCGGCGATCTGCTCATGGGTGAGCGTCACGGTGGGCGCCCGTGACGGAAGGGCGGTCCGGCGATGCTGTGCGGCCAGGGTGGCTAGCGTCCCGGCGATGCGCTCGGGCACGCTCTTGAAGTAGCTGTCGGAGAGCCGCCGCTCCATCTCGGAGAGCCGGTTACCCAGAATCTCGGCGATGCGCGCGGCGATGCGCGGGTCGGACAGCAGGAAGCGGTGCACGTCGGCGCGGCTCATTACGCAGACGATGCTCTCTTCCATCGCCTCGGCGAAGTTGTCGTACATCCGCTGGCCCAACGGCACCATCTCGCCGAAGATGGTCCCCGGCGTGATCAGAGCGGTTGTGAGCGCCCGCCCGTCGGGCGAGACCCGGAACACCCGCACCCGCCCCGTCTTGAGGATGAACAACGCCTCAACCGGATTGTGCGGGGAGTAGATCAGCTCGCCGGCGCTGTACGTCTTCATCGGCGCGGCCGCGCCGATCGCGTCCATCTCGGCTGCGCTGAGGTCCCGGAAGATGTCGACTTCAGCGATGCACCATGCCGGAAGGTCGCGCGTCCCCACCCGCTCCACGTCCGCGACCTCCTCGCGTCGCCCGGGCGCCCACGGCCGCGGCAGGCCGCTACGGGCTGCCTGATCGAGGGCTTCCATGCCCTCCACTAGACAGTACCTCTCATCTGGCTCGGACATCGGTGTCACCTCAGCCCGGAGCCGGTTCGGTTGTGCTTCATCTGCAGCATCCCCCTCCGCTTTGCTGAGGCACACCGTACGGAGGGTCTGAGCCGCGTTCGGTAAGTGCCGTCACACTTCCTTCTGATCATTGCCAAATTTCACCTGATAGATCCAAAAGGCACCAGTGATTAGGAGGAAGCGGTTTTGAGATTTACATCTCGGGGCGTGCGTAAATCGGGCGTTCAGGAAGCCGCCAGCCAACCGTCCCATTGGAGTCGCTGCCTGATTACATCGGCCACCTAGCCTCGAGCGCAGTCGTACGCCAGTCGACCCCAGGAGGTGCTATGGAACCGCGCTTGGAAACTCGCCGCCGGTTGTTGCCGCTCATCACGACGCGGCAGAACCGGCATGGCGGGCGGAGCCTGATGACCTGCCAGTACCGCTGCGGCAACCAGTGTGATCACCCGGTGCCCAACACCAGCGACAACACATACTTCGCCGACGTCGCAGCCGAGGCACTGTCGCGCCGCGGCCTGCTCACGGCGGGCGCGGCCGGCCTCGTGCTCAGCGCGTCCGGCCTCGGTGCAGCGGCCACGGCGGCGCAGGCTCCTGCGAGCGGCGCGGTGCAGGGGCGTGGCTCGGCAGGGCCTCGCGTGATCCCCACTCTCGACCTCGACTACGCCCCGGTACCGCCGAACACGCTGGACACCGTCGTGGTGCCGAACCAGTACGCGTGGGACGTTGTGATCCGCTGGGGCGACCCGGTCGAGAAAGGCGCGCCCGCGTTCGACTTCGACAACCAGACTGCCGAGGCTCAGGCCAAGCAGTTCGGCTACAACTGCGACTTCGTGGCCATCCTGCCGTTGACCAGGGACAAGGCGCTTCTGGTCGTCAACCACGAGTACACGGATGAGCAGCTGATGTTCGCCGGCTACGCGGGCGGGAACACGGCGACCGCAGAACAGATCAAGATCGCCATGGCGGCCCATGGCATGTCGGTCGTGGAGATCCGGCGGGACGGGGCCACTGGACGTTGGGCGCCGGCCACCGCTTCGCGGTACAACCGGCGAATCCACACGAGCACCCGGATGGAGCTCACCGGCCCGGCCGCCGGTAGCCCGCTGCTGCGGTCGTCGCGAGACGAAAGCGGCCGGGAGGCGTACGGGACGCTGAACAACTGCGCAGGTGGGGTGACTCCGTGGGGCACGGTGCTGTCCGGCGAGGAGAACTTCCACCAGTACTTTGTCAACGGTGCCGGCGCGGCCGCGGAGTATCAGGAGTCGTTCTCGCGGTACGGCGTGCCGTCCGGGTTCAGCGGGCGCCGCTGGGACCGGGTCGAGTCGCGGTTCGACCTCGGCCAGGAACCACAGGAGGCCTACCGGCACGGCTGGATCGTCGAGGTCGACCCGTACGACCCGACGTCCGACCCGAAGAAGCGCACCGCGCTCGGCCGGTTCAAGCACGAGGGAGCGACGGTCTCGCTCGCCGAGGACGGACGCGCGGTCGCGTACATGGGTGACGACGAGCGGTTCGACTATGTCTACAAGTTCGTGTCGTCCAAGCCCATGCGGTCTGGCAACAGCAGGGGCGCCCGCGAGCACAACCTCACCCTCCTTGACGAGGGGACGCTCTACGTCGCGCGCTTCACCGGCGACAGCCCGGCGGCGGAGATCGACGGGACGGGGACGCTGCCGTCGGACGGCGAGTTCGACGGCTTCGGCGAGTGGATTCCGCTCGTCGACTGGGATCAGAGCCTGGTGCCGGGGATGTCGGTGGACGAGGTGCTGATCAACACGCGGCTCGCGGCAGACATGGTCGGGGCCACCAAGATGGACCGTCCGGAGGACATCGAGCGCAACCCGGTCAACGGGCGGGTGTACGCGGCGCTCACCAACAATTCGCAGCGGACGGCGGCCACTGTGGACGAGGCCAACCCGCTCGCACAGAGCGTCGTCGCCGGCGGAGCGACGGCCAACGGGAACCGCAACGGGCACGTCATCGAGATCGAGGAGGACGGCAACGACGCGGCCGCGACGGCATTCGCTTGGCGGATCTTCCTGGTATGTGGCGATCCGGCGGCTGCGGAGACCTACTTCGGTGGCTTCCCGAAGGAGGACGTCAGCCCGATCTCATGCCCCGACAACGTGGCCTTCGACGCTGACGGCAACCTGTGGATCTCCACCGACGGCAACGCGCTGGGCTCGAACGACGGCCTGTTCTCGGTGCCGGTCGAGGGGACTGAGCGCGGACAGGTCAAGCAGTTCCTCACAGTGCCGGTCGGCGCCGAGACGTGCGGCCCGACGATCCTCGAGGACGGGACGAGCGTCTTCGTGGCGGTCCAGCACCCGGGTGAGGTGTCGGGTGCCAGCGTCGAGAATCCGGCGAGCACCTGGCCGGACGGGCGTTACCCGAGCCCCTCGGTCGTAGTTGCCTGGAAGACTCACTGACCCACCGCTGAGTGGACGCTGCCGGGCCAGAAGGGGCTGGCCCAGCAGCAGCTATCAAAGCACCTGTAGTGCATGTGTGATTCAACTGGTCACATGGACGACCAGAAGTCGGTGCAGCGATCACTCCGCCTCTCACGGCGGACGCTTGAACTGCTTGACGCGTCAGCGCGGGCTGCCGGAACGTCCCGCAATGCACTCGCCGACCGGCTGCTGGGCGAGGCGGTCCGCACCGAAAAGCATCCGCTGATTCGCTTCCATGCTGGTTCATCCGGCCGACGCCAACCGTTGGTCGTGGGAACTCGCCTCTACGTCCACCAGGTGATGAGCACCCCTGCGTGACAGCGGCGGCAACGTCGAGGAGGCCACAGGGTACCTTGGCGTCCGGCCGCAACTGGTGCGTGCCGCGCTCGCCTAGTATGCCGACTTTGCTGAAGAGGTCGATGAGGACGCTGCGGTGGCACGGAAGGTAGAGGCGGACGAGCGAGCACGGTGGGAACGCCAGCGGGAGGCCCTGGGTGAAGGGTCGCGGCACGTGGCATGAAGATCGCGCTCGATCATCACTACTAGAACGTCGAGCCGGACGCGTGGCGTGATCGTTTCCACTGGTTGTGACGCAGGTCGACGCCGATGCGAGTCAGAGCAGCTTCGCGACCTCGCGGGCGCGGTCCTGCGCGGCTTGGCGTCCCACCTCGGCCTCATTGGTGGCGAGGTTCGGCCTGAAGTGCACCGTCTCGATGTCGGTGACGCCGGCCCAATGCAGCCAGTCCTCGAAGAACGGCGCCTGGAAGTCCGACCCGAAGGCGGGACCCCGGCCTTCGCCGTACACGGCGCTGGTGTAGATCACGGCCGCGCGCTTGCCCTTGAGCAGTCCCGTGTAGCCGTGCTCGGGGTCGAAGGCGAAGATCATCCCGGGCTGGCTCACGACGTCGATGAACTGCTTGAGGATGTACGGGATGCCGGCGTTCCACATCGGGACGCTGAACAGGTAGC
>JASLBX010000481.1 GCA_030146385.1 Jiangellaceae bacterium
CGCGCATAGGTTCCACCACTCCAGTGACAGGTGTATGGTCCTGTCATTGGTGATAGCAAAGGGGCAGGTGTGACTTCTGTGACGAGAGGGTGGTCTTGGCTCGTGGCAGTGGTATGCGCAGCCGCCGTCGTGCTGACCGCGTTCACCACGGCGAGCGCCCAGGACCCTGAGGATCGCAAGCACGAGGTCGAGCAGCAGCTCAGGGACGCCGAGGCCGAGCTGAACCAGTCGACGAAAGAGCTTGATCAGGCCACCAAGGACTTCGAGGAAGCTGAAAGCCAACTGCCTGCCGCCGAGCAGGCATTGGCCGCTGCCGAGGAGGCGCTTGTTCAGGCCCAGGACGAGTTGGCCCGGGCTCAGGGCGAACTCGCGGCGGCCAAGGCCGAAGACGCGCGGGCGGCCCAGCGGCTCGCCGATGCTGAGGAGCGCGTCCGCGAGCAGGAAGTGAAGCTCGTCGAAGTCAGCGACGAGATCGACGCCCAGCGTGCGGAGATCAGCAATATTGCGGTCCAGGCGTATCAGCAGGGGAGCATGGGCCAGTTCGCAGAAGCGGCGTCGTCCCTGCTCGACGCAGGCTCGCTGGAGGATCTCGCGACGCGGGTGAACTACGCCCAGTCGGTGCTGAACGCCGAGGACACCTTCCTCACCGGGTTCAAGAACGATCGGGCGCGCCTGGCCAACGAGCGGGTCAAGCTCGAGGACCTCCGCAACGAGGCCGAGCGTCTGCGCGAGGAAGCGGCAGACGCGCTCGAGCGCTCCAAGGAGCTCGAGGCCGCCGCCCAAACCGCCGCCGACCACGCCGCATCCCAGGAGGGCGAGGCACGCGCGGCCAAGCAGGCGGTCGATGCGCTCGTCGATAAGCGGTCGGCAGCGCTCGCGTCGGCCGAGAAGGCCAGGGCCGCGGACGAAGCCCAGTACGCCGAGCTGGAAGCCGAGCGCAAGCGCATCGACAAGGAGATCGCCGAGATAGCCCGCAAGCAACGGGAGGCCGAGCGCAAAGCCCGCGAGGAGGCCGAGCGCAAGACCCGGGAAGCTGAGCGGAAGAAGAGCTCCAGCAGCGGGTCGTCCAGTTCGAGCAGCTCCAGCTCTTCATCCAGCAGCTCTGGTTCGTCGTCCGGCGGTTCCAGCTCGTCGTCCGGAGGTCTCGGCTATCCCGTCGCGAATCCGTATGTGACGTCGCCGTACGGCATGCGGACGCACCCGATCACGGGCGTCTACAAGCTCCACGACGGGACGGATTTCCGTGCTTACTGCGGTACGTCGATCCGCGCGTCTGCGTCCGGCAAGGTGCAGTGGGCCAGCTACCGGGGCGGCTACGGCAACCAGGTCGCGATCGATCACGGGACGATCGGCGGGAAGCACCTGGTGACGTCGTACAGCCACCTGTCGAGGTTCGCCGTCTCGTCCGGGAGTCGCGTGAGCAAGGGCGATGTCATCGGCTACTCGGGCTCGACGGGGTACTCGACGGCGTGTCACCTGCACTTCATGGTGTACGCGAACGGGAGCCGGACAAATCCGATGAACTACCTCTGACGCAGGTGACATCCTAGAGGTATGGCACGGGAGAAGGGCCGCACGTTCATCGTCCAGAACCGCAAGGCCCGGCACAACTACGACATCGAGGACACCTATGAGGCGGGTATCGTCCTGACCGGCACCGAGGTGAAGTCGCTGCGTGCCGGCCGAGCGTCCCTCGTGGACGGCTTCGCGGAGGTGCGGGACGGTGAGGTCTGGCTGCGCAACGTGCACATTCCGGTGTACGACCAGGGCAGCTGGACCAACCACGAGCCGCGCCGGTCGCGCAAGCTGTTGCTGCGCCGCGACGAGATCTCCCGGCTGATCGGCAAGACCCGCGAACGCGGCCTGACGCTCGTCCCCCTGGCGCTGTACTTCAAGGACGGCTACGCCAAGGTCGAGATCGCGCTCGCCAAGGGTAGAAGGACGCACGACAAGCGGCACGCGATCGCCGAGAAGCAGGCTAAGCGCGAGGCCGAGCGGGCGATGGCTCGCGCTCGCCGCCGCTAGCCGGTTCCCGGTTGACCACGTTCAGCATGCCTGTGGGTGCCGTACCAGGCGCGTGCGGGTGGTAGGGCGCCGACGCGCCTGGTGGAGTTGTGGCCGCCTCACCGCACCGCCGCGGTGGCAACTGGCAGACTCGCCCGCGTGCGCCGAGTCCTGATCGCCTTCGCCGCTCTGCTGAGTGTCGCAGTGGGGTGCAGCGGCGAGCCTGAAGCCGAGCCCACGAGCCCCGCGCCGACGGTAGCCGAACCGACGCCGACACCCGCGGCAACGCCGACCCCGACGCCGACCCCTGAGCCGGTATGGCCGCTGACGGGTCTGCCGGCGCCGGACGGCCGAGCGGAGCGGCCGGCGCTGGTGGTCAAGGTCGACAACACCGCACCCGCCAGCCCGCAGGTCGGCCTGTCTGCCGCGGACATCGTGGTCGAGGAGCTCGTCGAAGGCGGCCTGACCCGGCTCGCGGTCATCTACCACGCGGAACTGCCTGACGCGGTGGCACCCGTCCGATCCATCCGGACGTCCGACATCGGCATCGTCCTGCCCACCGGCGGCGCGCTCGTCGCGTCCGGCGGCGCCCAGCGCGTCCTGCGGACGATGGACGATGCCGGCGTGACGGTTGTGACAGAGGGCTCAGCCGGCTTCTCCCGGGACGGCGGACGCCCGTCGCTGTACAGCGTCACGGCCGACCTGGAGGACGTCCTGACAGAGGTTGACGACCTAGAACCGCCGGAGGTCCCGTTCCTGCCCTGGGCCGGCGCGGAGGACGCGTCACCAGCCGGGGAACCGGCTACGCAAGTGACAGCGCGCTTTTCCGGCGCGCGGGCGACGGAGTGGGACTGGGCGGACGGCGGCTGGCACCGGCGTGACGATCTCGCGGCTGACGGGGACGAGTTTGTTGCCGACACGGTTCTGGCGCTGCAGGTGGCCATCCGGGACGCCGGCTACACCGACCCAGCGGGCAACTTCGTCCCGGAGACCGTGCTCGAGGGATCCGGTGACGCGGTTCTGTTCACCGGCGGGTCGGCTGTCGAAGGAAGCTGGTCCAAGGCGAGCGCCGAGGCGCCGTTCACCCTTGCCGGCGCGGACGGCGAGCCGCTGGTCGTGCCGCCGGG
>JASLBX010000484.1 GCA_030146385.1 Jiangellaceae bacterium
CGGCCAGCCGCACGAGTTCATTGCCCGGCTGGTCGGCGGTGTTCTCCTGTGCGGACTTGGCCGACGCCAGCTCGCCCTCCAGCCGGTCAACCCGGTGCCGCAGCAGCCCGATCCGGCTCGAGGCAGCGTCCAGTAGCGCGACCAGGTGCTCGGTGAAGGCGCGGTGCTCACCCGCGTACCGGGCATGTTCGGCCGCGTAGTCGCCGGCGACCCGGGCCCGGGCTGCGGCGACGTCGGCCCGGCGGCGCTTGTCGACCCGAAACATCAGGACAGACACGACCGTGGTCAGTACCGCGGCTACGGCTGCCGCCGCCACGGGCCAGCGTCCGTCCAGCACAAAGGCCACCGCAACCGCGGAGAAGGCCAGGACGGGGGCCAGCTTGGCCACAAGGCGAACCGGGCCCAAACGGCTCCGACGGCGAACGCTCCTCATGGCCAGCACCGTACCGGTGCGTACCTCAGGTCCCGGGCGTCACACGCCGAGGAGCCGGGAGCAGCTCGAGCTCGTTCGCGTCCGGCTCAGCCGTTGTCGGGCTGACGGCTCTCCTCCGAGTCGTCCGGCGGAACCCGGCAGGCCAGTTCCAACCGGAAGCTCGCGACGGCAACGGCCACGCCCCCGATCGCCACTACGGCAGCCAGCAGGGCCCGGTCCCTGGCGACATTCCCGCTGAGTTGGTCGAGCACGACCCCGCCAATTCCGGCATAGACTCCGGCGACGATCGCGCCGAAGACCGAGCCGGCCTTACCGAGCGCGAGCAGGCGTGCCACCACCAGCGCATCGACGCGACGGTCGTACCGGCGCTCATGGATCCAGCCGCGCGCGACCCTGGCGCCCAACATCAGCAGGACGGCCATGACCACGAGCACGATCGCGAGCACCCACGGCACCGACGGCAGCGCGCCGGTCGAGACCTGGACGAGCCGGCCGAACAGCCACCCGGCAGGGATCGCCGCCAGACCGACACCGACCAGGGTGCTGATCTTGGTAGCGCGCACGCGGCTCAGACTGGCAGCTCGAGCTCAGCGTCGTCGAGCCGCTTGACACCCGCCTTCGATACGGCGTCACTGAGATCACCGACCCGCCCGAATCCCGGCACCGAGAACTCGGGGTCGACCTCAGCCCACGGCACCAGGACGAACGCCCGCTCGGCCAGGCGAGGATGCGGGACCTGCAGGTCGTCGTCCTCGACGGTCTTGTCGCCGACGGCGAGCACATCGACGTCGAGCGTCCGCGGGCCCTTCGGTACCTCGCGCGTACGGCCGAACGCGTCCTCGGCCGCCTGGCAGCGCTCCATGAGCGAGCGGGGCGACAGGGTCGTGTCGACCACCAGCACCGCGTTGAGGAACGGCGGCTGTTCGGCGGGTCCTCCGACCGGCTCGGTCTCGTACACGGACGAGACCGCCACGGGGATGATCTCGGACGAATCGGTCAGTGCGTCGACCGCAGCCTGCAGATACTCCAGCCGATCGCCCAGATTGCTGCCCAGGGCGAGGGCGGCGCGGCGAAGCGGGCGGAGGTCTCCTGTCAGTGTGTCGGCGTCCACGACGGCGGGGTTGGGGATGTTGGTCACGTTCGGGCCCTTCGAATCGTCACGGTCACGTCACCGAACGGCACCGGCATTGGCGCCTCCGGTTTGTGCACGGTCACCTCGACGTCCTGGACGTGGGCGAACGCCAGACAGACGTCAGCAATGCGCTGGGCGAGCGTCTCGACCAGCTTGACCGGCTCCCCCGCGATGACACCGACGACCCGCTCTGCGAGGTCGCCATAGTCGATGGTGTCGGCGAGATCGTCGCTTGCTGCCGCCCCGCGTGTGTCGACGCCGAGTACGACGTCGGCGCGGAACTCCTGGCCGGCCTCCTGCTCCTGCTGGAACCAGCCATGCCGGCCACGGGCGGAGAGCCCACGCAGCGCGATGCGGTCAGTCACATCATGACCCTAGCCTCCCGCGCCGGATATGCACGCCGCCGGTCCCGTGACGTCTGCCACGAGACAATCAGCGCTCGAGCTCCTCGACGGGCGAGGCATGGTGCGCCCACATGCGCCACCGGCCGTCAAGATGGCGGAACACATTGGTCGCGACGGCCCGCCCACCGGCGAACATGGTCTCGGGCATACCTTCGGGAGCCGACAACAGGTTCTCGGTACAGCTCACCATTCCGACCTCGCCGAACCGGCTGGCTCGCGTGTCGGTCAGGACGAATTGCAGGTACGGCGTGCTCGCCAGGATCGCGGCCCACGACCTCATGACCGCCTTGGCACCATGGATGGGCGGCAAACCCGGGTGCACGCAGACGGCTTCGTCTCCGTCCACCCACAGCGTCGTCAATGCATCCAGGTCACCGTGTTCAAGCGCCTCGTAGAACGCGGAGTTCGCCGACAGCAGGTCCGCATCGGTCGTGCTCACTTGAGCGCCTCGTCGCTGGATGAACCCGCCGCACTCGGCGCGTCGCTCCTCCCTTGCTTGGGCGCCTCGTCGCTCCACCGCCTGGCGACCCTCACCGCATCCAGCGAACCTGGCACGTCGTGGACCCGGACGCACCACGCCCCGGCCAGGGCGACGAACGCCGACAACGCCGCGGTGGCGGCATCGCGTCCATCGGGCGTGCGCTCGCGACCGCTCGCCGGGTCGGCCAGCAACGTCCCGAGGAAGC
>JASLBX010000497.1 GCA_030146385.1 Jiangellaceae bacterium
CGTGATCAACTGCAACCTGCAGCGCCTGGACGGGCCGGTGCGGGGCAACGGGAAGATCATCCAGGAGATGGAGGCGCTGTTCCGCGGCGCCGGCTGGAACGTCGTCAAGGTCATCTGGGGCCGGGAGTGGGACCCGCTATTGGCGGCCGACACCGACGGCGCCCTGGTGAACCTGATGAACGAGACGCCCGATGGCGACTACCAGACCTACAAGGCCGAGTCCGGGGCGTACGTCCGCGAGCACTTCTTCGGCCGCGATCCGCGCACGGCCAAGATGGTCGAGGGGATGACGGACGACGAGATCTGGGGCCTGCGGCGCGGCGGCCACGACTACCGCAAGCTCTATGCGGCGTACAAGGCGGCCACCGAGCACACCGGTCAGCCGACCGTCATCCTGGCCAAGACGATCAAGGGCTGGACGCTCGGCTCGCACTTCGAGTCGCGCAACGCCACCCACCAGATGAAGAAGCTCACTCTAGACGACCTCAAGGGCTTCCGCGACACACTCCACCTCGATATCCCGGATGACGAGCTTGACGCGAAGCTGCCGCCCTACTACAGCCCGGGCGACGACTCGGACGAGTACAAGTACGTCGCTGAGCGGCGGCAGAAGCTCGGCGGCTTCGTCCCGGCGCGGCGCGCTGAGTCGAAGGCACTGGTACTGCCCGGTGACAAGGTCTACGAGGTGGTCAAGCGTGGCTCGGGCAAGCAGCCGGTGGCGACCACGATGGCGTTCGTCCGGCTGCTCAAGGACCTCATCAAGGACCAAGAGGTCGGCCCGCGCATCGTGCCGATCATCCCGGACGAAGCCCGCACGTTCGGCATGGACTCGCTCTTCCCGACGTTGAAGATCTACTCGCCGCAGGGGCAGAACTACACGCCTGTCGACCGCGAGCTGTTCCTGTCGTACAAGGAAGCCACTGACGGCCAGATCCTGCACGAGGGCATCAGCGAGGCCGGATCGGTCGCCTCGTGGACGGCCGTCGGCTCGTCGGGCGCCACGCACGGCATCCCGATGATCCCGGTCTACATCTTCTACTCGATGTTCGGCTTCCAGCGCACCGGAGACGGCTTCTGGGCGGCCGCCGACCAGATGAGCCGTGGCTTCCTGCTGGGCGCGACGGCCGGCCGGACGACACTCAACGGCGAGGGGCTGCAGCACGAGGATGGCCACTCGGCGCTGCTCGCCTCGACCAACCCGGCCGTCGTCCACTACGACCCGGCGTTCGGGTTCGAGATCGGCCACATCGTCCGCGATGGCCTGCGCCGGATGTACGGCGAGAACTCCGAGCCGATCTTCTACTACCTGACGGTGTACAACGAGCCGTACGTCCAGCCCCCCGAGCCGGAGAACCTCGACGTCGAGGGCGTGCTCAAGGGCATGTACCTGTACCACCCGATGGAGACCGCGCCGGGCGACGACGTCCCGCACGCGCAGATCCTGGCGTCAGGCGTGGGCGTCAACTGGGCCCTCGAGGCCCAGCAACGGCTGGCCGAGGAGTGGGAGATCGCCGCCGACGTCTGGTCGGTGACGTCGTGGAACGAACTGCGCCGTGAGGCGATGGCCGCCGACGAGTGGAACCTCATGCACCCGGACGAGGAACCCCGCGTCGCGTACGTGACGCAGCGGCTCCGCGAAGCGCCCGGGCCCGTCGTCGCGGTCAGCGACTTCATGCGCGCCGTGCAGGACCAGATCGCGCCGTACGTCCCCGCAGGTGAGAACGGCTGGATGTCGCTCGGCACCGACGGGTTCGGGCTGTCCGACACGCGGGCGGCGCTGCGCCGCCACTTCAAGGTGGACGCCCAGTCGATCGTCATCGGCGTGCTGACGCTTCTGGCCCGGCGGGGCGAGGTGCCGTGGGACGTCGTGCGCAAGGCCCACGCGGAGTACCGGCTGGACGACATCAACGCGACGACCGCCGTGGAAGCCGGCGGCGAAACCTAAGCTGGAGGCTCACAGGCCGGTCTTGCCGCCGGTCGCCTCCATGCGGGTCTGCCAGCTCGCCAGCTTCGTCCGGGACGGGCCGAAGAACGTGAACCCGGCTATGGACACCAGCGCGCCGGCGAAGACGGGATTCCATCCCCACGAGACGAGTGTCGCCAGGAGTCCCACGACGGTCGGCACCATCAGTATCTTCATCGTCTTGTTGGCCAGCGCCGACATCTCCGTTGCGGCGCTGTTGGGGTCCGTCGCCGACTCGCTCGGGACCGGACGTAGCTCACGGCTGGGCATAACCCACGCCTGTCCGATCACGACGAAGCTTACGGCCAGCACGATCACGGTGCCCCAGGGGTTGCCCGGCCCCTCCCAGAGGACGAACATCGACAGCGCCACGAGACCCACAGAGACCGCCTCGTACACGACCATGCGCGGGATCAGCTGCTCGGCGAGGCGGTCGAGGGTCATGCGCGGCGCGGACGGTCCCGACGGCGTCGTGCCCGACATGTCGATCAGGCTAGCCGCTTGCCCGGCGGAGTCAAAGGATTGATCGGGTTGTAGCCTTGGCACAACTACATGGGTGTCCGAGCACCCGCCCCGACCCGCGAGCCTTGCGCGATGCCTTCCTCCGAACCAGGCCGATCCAACGACGCCCGCGCCCGCGTCGTGCGCCAACTTGAGCGCGCCACCGGGCCGCTTGCCACGGCCACGATCGCCCGGATGGAAGAGCGATTTCCGTGGTACCGGGCGATGTCGGCCGACGAACGCTCGTGGGTGGGACTGGTCATCCAGGCCGGCATCGCGGCGTTCGTGGGCTGGTACGCCAACCCGGGCGAAGACGGGCCGAAGGTGACCGCCGACGTGTTCGGCACCGCCCCGCGCGAGCTGACCCGCGCCGTCACCTTGCAGCAGACCGTCGAACTGGTCCGCGTCGCGATCGAGGTTGTCGAGGAGATGGTCCCCGACATGGTGGGGCCGGAGGACGCCGCGGGGATCCGCGAGGGCGTCCTGCGCTATTCCCGCGAGATCGCATTCGCAACCGCCGACGTGTACGCCCGCGCCGCCGAGGCGCGCGGCGCGTGGGACGCGCGGCTGGAAGCCCTCATCGTCGACTCGGTGCTGCGCGGCGAGGCCGACGAGGAGGTGCGCTCCCGCGCGGCGGCGCTCGGATGGACGGAGAAGGGCAGCGTCGCCGTCACGGTCGGACATACCCCCGTGCACGTGGAAGACCCGGAAACCGTGGTCGACGCCATCCGGCGGGCGGCCCGGCAGGCCGGATACGACGTCCTGACCGGCGCACAGGGCGACCGCATGGTGGCGGTGCTTAGCGGTGTCGACGACCCGATCAAGGCCGCCTCCGCCGTCGCCGGCCACTTCGGCGACGGGCCGGTCGTGGTCGGCCCTCCTGTGGCCGACCTGGTCAAGGCGGCGGAATCGGCGCGTACGGCGATCTCGGGTATGCGGGCCGCAGAGGGCTGGCCGGACGCGCCACGCCCGGTCGCCGCGGACGCGCTGTTCCCGGAGCGAGCGCTGGCAGGTGACGGCCACGCGAGGCGCGCGCTCGTCGGCGACGTCTACCAGCCGATCGTGGAGTCCGGCCCGGTCGTGGTCGAGACCCTGGCCGCGTACCTGGAGAGCGGCGGCTCGGTCGAGGCGGCGGCTCGGCTGCTGTTCGTCCACCCGAACACGGTGCGGTACCGCCTGCGCCGCGTGGTGGATCTGTGCGGGCTGAACCCGACCGACGCGCGCGACGCCTACACCCTGCGCCTCGCGCTCACCCTCGGCCGGCTCTTCCCGCCGTCCTAACGACCCTGTTCCCGTGATCATGTGGGTTTGACGACCTATGTCCCAGCCGAACCGGCATGATCACGGGCAATCTGTCACTTGTCAGAACCCTCCAAAGTTCCCGGATCGACGTTGTCAGCGCAGTCGACGGCTGTACGGGCCGGTAACGGGGAGGCTGGAGGTGTGCTCGTCATCGTCGCTCCGGGCCAGGGCGCGCAGACCCCTGGTTTCCTCACCCCCTGGCTAGAGGACCCTGTCTTCTCCGACCGGATCGACTGGCTCTCCGCGGTGGCCGGGCTCGACCTGGCGTACTACGGCACCCAGGCCGACGCCGAGACGATTCGCGACACTCAGGTCGCCCAGCCGCTCCTCGTCGCCGCCGGGATGCTGTCCGCGCTGGCGCTGTTCCCGCACCCGTCCGACGCGTTCGGCAGGGTCGGTGCGGCCGCCGGGCACAGCGTCGGCGAGATCACTGCTGCCGTCGGGGTCGGGATCATCACCGCTGAGCAGGCCATGGTGTTCGTTAGCGAGCGCGGACGAGCGATGGCCGAGGCGGCCAAGGCGGCACCCACAGGCATGACGGCCGTGCTCGGCGGCGAGTCCGGCGAGGTCGTCAAGGTCATCGAGTCGCACGGGCTGACGCCGGCCAACGTCAACGGAGCCGGGCAGGTCGTCGCCGCCGGAACCAACGAGCAGCTCGAGGCGCTGGCCGCCGACCCGCCGGAAGGCGCCCGCCTTCGTCCCCTCTCGGTCGCCGGCGCGTTCCACACCTACCACATGGCATCGGCCGTCGACATCCTGCGCCGGCACGCCAGGTCGATCAGCACCCACGACCCGCGCACCCGGCTGCTGTCCAACCGCGACGGCCAGGTCATCCACGACGGCCGCGACGTCCTGCGCCGCATCGTCGACCAGGTGTCCAGCCCCGTCCGGTGGGACCTGTGCCAGGAGACCATGCGCGACCTCGGCGTTACCGGCCTGCTCGAGATGCCGCCCGCGGGCACGCTCACCGGACTGGCCAAGCGCGCGCTGCCCGGCGTCGAGACCTTCGCCCTCAAGACCCCCGACCAGCTCGACGACGCCCGCGAGTTCGTCGAGCGGCACGGCCAGCCCAGCCCGTTGGACGCGAGCCCGACCTGGCGGATGGTGGTGGCCCCGATGAAGGGAACGTTCATTCGGTCCGACGCCGCCGCCGGCGACGCCCTGGAGCAGGGCGCACGCGTCGGCACGGTCAGCTCGCTGCGCGAGTCGGTCGACGTGACCGCACCTCACGGCGGCACGGTCGTGGAATGGCTTGTCGAGGACGGAGACCCGGTGGCGCCCGGCCAGCCGCTGGTCCGCCTGCATCCGGAGGTAGGAGCATGAACGCACAGATCGCCCGCAGCCCTGCGGCGCGGGAGTCCCGCATCCTCGGGATCGGCGGCTACCGTCCAGCCCGGTCCGTCCCCAACGACGAGATCATCCAGAACATCGACTCATCCGACGAGTGGATCCGCACGCGCTCCGGCATCGCCAGCCGCCGCTGGGCCAACGACGACGAGACCGTCGTCGCAATGAGCCTGGCCGCCGCGGGCAAGGCCCTGGCCGACGCCGGGCTGACGCCGGACCAGATCGGGTGCGTCATCGTCTCGACGGTCACCCACCTCTACCAGACCCCGTCCGCCGCCGCGGAAATCGCGCATAAGCTCGGCACCAACCGCGCCGCCGCGTTCGACATCTCGGCCGCCTGCGCGGGCTTCTGCTACGCGCTGGGCCTCGCGTCCGATATGGTCCGCGGCGGGACGTCCGACCACGTGCTGGTCATCGGCGTCGAGCGGCTCTCGGACCTGACCGACCACCACGACCGGTCGACCGCGTTCCTGTTCGCCGACGGCGCCGGTGCGGCGGTCGTGGGCCCGTCGGCCGAGCCCGGCATCGGCCCGGTCGTGTGGGGCTCCGACGGCGAGCAGCTCGACTTGATCAAGCAGAAGCAGGAATGGCGGGAAGCGCTCTTCGCCGAGCGCGGGCCGGAGCTGCCGGCCCTGGTCATGCAGGGCAACGCCGTGTTCCGGTGGGCGTCATACGAGATGGCCAAGGTCGCCACGCAGGCCCTTGAGGCCGCCGGCATCACCGCCGACGAGCTGGACGTGTTCGTCCCCCACCAGGCCAACGACCGCATCACCACGGCGATGGCCCGCTCGCTCCAGCTACCCGACCGCGTCGTCATCGCCCGCGACATCGTCGAGCAGGGCAACACGTCCGCGGCGTCCATTCCGCTGGCTCTCGAACGGCTCATCGAGACCGGCGACGCCCAGAGCGGCCAGCTGGCCCTGCTCATCGGATTCGGCGCCGGACTGGTCTACGGAGCCCAGGTCGTCCGGATCCCCTAGCTGTCCCCGCAACTCTGCGGGTGCAACCCGACCCAGACCGACGAAAGAGAAAGCAAGGAGAACACATGGCCACCACCGAGGAGATCCGCGCCGGTCTCGCCGAGATCGTCAACGAGATCGCCGGCGTTCCCGCGGCGGACGTCCAGCTTGACAAGTCGTTCACGGACGACCTCGACATCGACTCGCTGTCCATGGTCGAGGTGGTCGTGGCGGCCGAGGAGAAGTTCGACGTGAAGATCCCGGACGACGAGGTCAAGAATCTCGCGACCGTGGGCGACGCCGTCGCCTTCATCGAGCGAGCCAAGGCCTGAGGCGTATGGCTGACACCCAGGCCAGAGTCGTTGTCACCGGCCTCGGGGCGACGACGCCCGTAGGAGGCGACGCCGCGTCGACCTGGGAGTCGTTCCTCGCGGGGCGGTCCGGTGTCCGGGCCCTCACCGAGGATTGGGCCGAGGAACTGCCCGTGAAGATCGCCGGCAGGGTCGCGGTCGAGCCATCCGAAGTCCTACCCCGTGTCGAGGCACGGCGGTTGGACCGGTCGGCGCAGCTCGCCATGGTCGCGGCCCGTGAGGCATGGGCCAACGCCGGACTCGCCGACACAGAGATGGACGGCGACCGGCTCGGCGTCGTGTGCGCCACCGGCATCGGCGGGCTCACCACGCTGCTGTCCAACTACGACATCCTGCGCGAGTCCGGCCCACGGCGTGTCTCGCCGCTGGCCGTGCCGATGTTGATGGCGAACAGCCCGGCTGCCCAGATCAGCTTGGATCTGGGCGCGAAGGCGGGGGCGCACACCCCCGTCAGCGCCTGCGCGTCCGGTGCCGAGGCGCTTTCGTACGGATTGGACATGATCCGGTCCGGCCGTGCCGACGTCGTTGTCGCCGGAGGCACCGAGGCGGCCATCCATCCGCTGCCGATGGCCGCGTTCGCCAACATGATGGCCCTGTCCAAGCGCAACGACGAGCCGGAGCGAGCCAGTCGCCCGTACGACAAGGGCCGCGACGGTTTCGTGCTGAGCGAGGGCGCGGGAGTGGTCGTTATCGAGACGCTCGAGCGCGCGCAGGCCCGGGGCGCGACCATCTACGCCGAGCTGGCCGGGGCCGGCCTCTCGGCTGACGCGCACCACATCGCCCAGCCGGATCCGACGGGCAGCGGCGCCATTGCGGCGATGCGGCACGCGCTGCGAGACGGCAGTCTCCAGCCGGCCGACGTCAAGCACATCAACGCCCACGCCACGTCGACGCCGGTGGGCGACATCGCCGAGGCGATCGCCATCCGCGACGCCTTCGGGGACGCCGCGCCGGGCATCGCCGTCACGTCCACCAAGTCGATGGTGGGACACCTGCTGGGAGGCGCCGGGGCGGTCGAGTCCATCGCGGTCATCCTGGCACTGCACCACCGCACGGTTCCGCCGACGATCAACGTCGACGATCTCGACGACGAGATCGGGCTCGACATCGTCCGCGGAGAGCCACGTCCACTCGGTGACGGCCCGCTGGCCGCCCTGAACAATTCATTCGGGTTCGGCGGACACAACGTCGCCCTGGCATTCCGGAGCGTGTGACATGACCGCAGTAACCACCCGGCCCGCCGGCGCCTCAGGGAAACCGGCCAAGCTGCCGCGTGAGGAAGACCCTCGCAATCCGAACCACCGGCTCGCAGCGCTGCTGGACGACGGTTCGGTGGAGCTGATCAGCCCGGACGACCTGAGCGGGATGCTGGCCGCGAAGGGCACCGTCGACGGGACGCCGGTCGTGGCGTTCTGCTCCGACGCCACCGTCATGGGCGGGGCGATGGGCAATGACGGGTGCGCGGTCGTGGTGGAGGCGTACGAGCGGGCGCTCGCCGACGGCGTACCGATCATCGGGCTGTGGCACTCCGGCGGGGCGCGGCTACCCGAGGGCGTGCTGTCGCTGCACGCCGTGGGGCGGATCTTCGAGGTGATGACCCGCGCCTCCGGCCGAGTTCCGCAGATCTCGGTGGTGCTCGGCCCGGCCGCCGGCGGTGGGGCCTACGGACCGGCGCTTACGGACATCGTCGTGATGGGCCCGGAGGGCCGGGTGTTCGTGACGGGGCCGGACGTCGTCCGCTCGGTCACCGGCGAGGACGTCGACATGCTGCGCCTGGGCGGGCCCGAGCCGCACGGCCGGCGTTCCGGTGTGGTGCACGTCGTGACGAGCACCGAGCGGCAGGCGCTGGCCGAGGCGCGCCGGCTCGCCGCGCTGCTGGGCTCGCAGGGTTCGCTTGACGTCGAGTCGGTCGTGGACCGTGACCTGAGCAGCCGCCTGCCTGAGTCCGCCAAGCGGGCCTACGACATCCACCCGCTCGTCGCGGACCTGCTGGACGAGGGGACGCAGCTGGAGCTGCATGCGAAGTGGGCTCCGAACATCACCACAACACTGGGCCGGCTCGGTGGGCAGACCGTCGGCGTGATCGCCAACAACCCGCTCCGCCTCGGAGGGTGCCTCGACTCGGCGTCGGCCGAAAAGGCCGCGCGATTCGTCCGCATGTGCGACGCGTTCGGGGTGCCGCTCGTGGTGCTGGTCGACGTGCCAGGCTACCTGCCCGGCGTCGGGCAGGAATGGGACGGCGTGGTGCGCCGCGGAGCGAAGCTGCTGCACGCCTTCGCCGAGGCGGTCGTCCCCCGCGTGACGCTCGTGACCCGCAAGGCGTACGGCGGGGCGTACATCGCGATGAACTCGCGCGC
The DNA here is from genome assembly GCA_030146385.1 of Jiangellaceae bacterium. Classification (GTDB taxonomy): domain Bacteria; phylum Actinomycetota; class Actinomycetes; order Jiangellales; family Jiangellaceae; genus JASLBX01. The sequence goes on from JASLBX010000497.1 coordinate 8,801, forward strand.
GTTGAACGCCACCAAGGTGTTCGCCTGGCCGACCGCCGAGGTGGCCGTGATGGGTGCGGTGGCCGCGGTGCGCATCCTGCACCGGCGCCGCCTCACGGAAGTAGATCCGGAGCTCCGCCCGCAGGTCGAGCAGGAACTGGCCGAGGAGCACGAACGGATCGCCGGCGGCCTGAGCCGGGCGATGGAGATTGGCGTCGTCGACGAGGTGGTCGAGCCGACGGTCACGCGGTCGGCGCTGGCCCGGGCGATCGCCGAAGCACCGGCCCGCCGCGGCCAGCACGGCAACATCCCCCTCTAGCGCTCCGTTCGATCACGTTCAGCATGCCTGTGGGTGCCGTACCACCCGCGTGCGCCTGGTACGGCACCGAATGATCACGTTCAGCAGGCTTGTCGGCACTCCAACAGGCGCGTGCGCCTGGTACGGCACCTATACGCATGCTGAACGTGATCAACCGGAGCCCAAAGGCTAAGCGCGCACACAGACCGGCGCCCTGGCCGGAGTACCAACCAGGGCGCCGCCGTGGTGAGGCCGCTGAGTATCCCGGATCACCGGGCCGGGGAGTCACCGGTGCCGGAGCGGCCACGCTGTGGGGGGCTTGACTAGTTCGTGACCTTACTCCCGACGCGTCTTCATGGGAAGAGTCGTGTCACATCTGCTCACGATCCGAGACGGAGCGTCACACGACCTGGTGCAGCCAGCGCACGGGAGCCCCGTCACCGGCGTACCGGAACGGCTCTAGCTCGTCGTCCCACGGCGCGCCGAGCAGGCGGCGCAGCTCGTCCTGCAGGTCGACTTCGCCGAGCGACGCCTTGAGCAGCGCAGCCTTGAGCCGGTCCTCGGGGATCACGATGTCGCCGTGCACGCCGGTGGTGGCGTGGAAGACCCCGAGGTTGGGCGTGTACGAGTAGCGCGCGCCCTCGTGCCCCGGGCTGGGCTCCTCGGTCACCTCGAACCGCAGGTGCATCCAGCCCCGCAGAGCCGATGCCAGCTTCGCGCCCGTGCCGGGCTCGCCCTGCCAGGACAGCTCAGCGCGGTACATGCCGGGAGCTGCTGGCTGTGGTGTCCAGTGCAGGCTTACACGCACACCAAGAGCGCCGGCTGCTGCCCACTCAATGTGCGGACACAGCGCCGACGTAGCGGCGTGGACGTAGAGAACGCCACGAGTTGTCACCGGTGCCTCCATCTCAGGGTCCGAGGGACGCCTTCCCCTGCGGCCTCGTGCCTGATCAGGAACCGGTCACTGCGGATCATTGTGCCGGACGCTGGCCCGATGCGCCAGTTGACACACCAACATGGCAAGGTGTCGGCATGGCGATCGACGACAACCCGTTCTACTCCCCCAGCGACCTGCCGTACGCGCTCCCGCCGTTCGCGCAGATCCGCGAGGAGCACTACTTGCCGGCCTTCGAGCGCGGCATGACCGAGCAGCTGGACGAGATCGCCGAGATCGCCAACTCGACCGAGCCACCGACCGTCGTGAACACCCTCGTCGCCCTCGAACGTTCCGGCCGGCTGCTCGAGCGGGTGTCCGCCGTGTTCCACAACCAGACGTCGGCCGACACCAACCAGAACCTGCAGCGCATCGAGGCCGACATCGCTCCGAAACTGGCCGCGCACTCGGACGCCATCTACCTCAACGCCGGCCTGTTCTCCCGCATTAGGCAGCTGCAAGAGACGCGGGACTCGCTCAATCTGGACGCGGAGACTTCCCGCCTGCTCGAGCGCTACTACACGGACTTCGTGCGGGCAGGCGCCGAGCTCGACGCCGACACGCAAGCCCGGCTGCGCACGATCAACGAGGAGCTCTCGGCGCTGTCCACCACCTTCGAGCAGAACCTCCTCGCCGACACCAACGAGTCGGCCATCGTGCTCGACGACCGGGCCGAACTCGACGGGCTCTCCGACGACACCATCGCGGCGGCCGCCGAGGCGGCCCGCTCGCGCGGGCTGGACGGCAAGTACGTGCTGGAGCTCGTCCTGCCGACCGGGCAGCCGGCGCTGGCCTCACTGAAGAACCGGGCCGTCCGCGAACGGCTGATGCGAGCCTCCCTCGCGAGGGGCGGACGCGGTAACGAGCACGACAACTCCGCGATCGTGCTCAAGATGGCCGCGCTCCGGGCCGAACGGGCCCGCCTGCTCGGCTACCCCGACCACGCGACGTACGTGCTCGCCGACCGGACGGCCGCGAGCCCGGAACGGCTCGACCCGATGCTGGCTCAGCTCGTGCCCGCCGCGGTCGCCAACGCCAAGGCCGAGGCAGCTGAGCTGCAAGCTGCGATCGATGCCGACGGCGCCGGTTTCACCCTCGAAGCATGGGACTGGGCGTACTACTCCGAACGGGTCAGCAAGGCGACGTTCGACGTCGACGCCGCCGACCTGCGCCCGTACTTCGAGCTCGAACGGGTCCTTCGCGACGGTGTCTACTTCGCCGCCGAGAAGGTGTACGGCATCACTTTCGCCGAGCGTCCCGACCTGACGACGTACCATCCGGACGCCCGGGCGTTCGAGGTGTTCGACGCGGACGGCTCGCCGCTCGGGTTGTTCATCGGCGACTACTTCACCCGCGAGTCCAAGCGGGGCGGCGCCTGGATGAGCAGCTTCGTCGACCAATCGCACCTGCTCGGCACCAAGCCGGTCGTGATCAACAATCTCAATATCCCGAAGCCGCCGCCAGGCGAGGTCGCACTGCTCACGTTCGACGAGGTCCGCACTGCGTTCCACGAGTTCGGGCACGCCCTGCACGGGCTGTTCTCGGACGTCACGTACCCGCGGTTCTCGGGCACCAGCGTCTCTCGTGACTTCGTGGAGTACCCGTCGCAGGTCAACGAGATGTGGCAGGTCTGGCCGGAGGTGCTCGCGAACTTCGCCAGGCACTACCGCACCGACGAGCCGATGCCCGCCGACCTGCTCGACCGGCTACTGGCGGCGCAGCAGTGGGGTGAAGGCTTCCGGACAACCGAGTACCTCGCGGCGACGCTCCTGGACCAGGCTTGGCACCGGCTCGCGCCCGAGGACGTTCCGGACTACGTCGAGACGTTCGAGGCCGCCGCCCTGGAGCACGCCGGGGTGGCCTTCGGGCCGGTGCCGCCGCGGTACCGCAGCACCTACTTCGCCCACATCTTCTCCGGCGGCTACAGCGCCGGCTACTACTCCTACATCTGGAGCGAGGTTCTGGACGCCGACAGCGTCGAGTGGTTCAAGGAGAACGGCGGCATGCGGCGCGAGAACGGCGACTGGTTCCGATCGACGCTGTTGTCGCGAGGCGGCAGCGTGGACGAGATGGAGCAGTTCCGGACATTCCGCGGCCGTGACCCCGAGATCGAGCCGCTGCTCAAGCGCCGCGGCCTGTTGCCGCGCTGATCAGCTCGAAAGTTCGTCCTCGAAGAGGGTGCGGCGCCGCTCGGCCCAGCGCTCCATCAGGCCCGCGCTCTCGTCGCGGACGAACTCGAAGTACGCCTGCGTCTCGCGCAGTCGCCGCCACCCGGGGCTGTTCGGTTCCAGCTTCTCCAGGCCGTCTGCCAAACCCTCAGCCCAGCGATCGAGCATCGGCAAGCGGTGCCGGGTGATGGCGCCCCACACGTCGTCGTCGTAGACGCGGTAGGTGTCGCTGCGGGCACCAGGCTCACGCTCCTTGCCGAGCAGTCCCGTCTGCACGAGGAAGCGCACCGCGCCAGAGACGGCGGCCGGGCTGACCTGCAGCGCCTCGGCGAGGTCGCTGGCGGTGTACCGGTCGGCATCGTCGGCGAGCGCAAAGGCGAACACCCGGGCGGCCATCCGCGGTATGCCGTTCTCGGCCAGGATGAGCGCGAACCGCTCCACGAACCGCAACAGTTCCTCGTCGCGAGCTGCCGACGGGGTCACGGACTGGGTCCTCTCGTCAGGCGGGCGGGCAACGCGGCCAGTTTAACTCTCCAGACTTCAGAAAGTTGTGAAAACGCCAACCGGCGTTGTCGCACTGTGATGTCTCTCGACTAGAGTGACCGCGCACCCCTCCCGTCGGCACAGAGGTCTCATGCAGTCCTGGCAGCGCACCGCCGTGAACGTCCTCCGCGGTGGGTTGATTGGAACGGTCGAGGTGGTGCCAGGGGTCAGTGGCGGCACCGTGGCCCTTATCGTCGGAATCTACGAGACGATCATTACGTCGGCCGGGCACGTTCTCAGCGGCCTGCGCCACGTCGTCACCGACGTCCCGCGCGGGCAGGGTCTGGACCGCGCCAGGGACGAGTTCCGCCACGCCGACTGGTCCACGCTGTTGCCGGTTGCAGTGGGTATGCTGACCGCTCTCGTCCTGATGGCCGGCCCACTGGAGGACTTCGTCCACGACCAGCCGGAGCTCGCGAAGGGCCTGTTCCTGGGCCTGGTGGGCGCGGCCGTGATCGTCCCGCTGTCGATGGTGGGACGCGAATGGCGGCCCGCCTACGTTGCAGCGGCCCTCGCCGCCGCCACGGCAGCGTTCATCGTCACCGGCCTACCGCCCACCGAGGTAACACCGTCGCGGCCGATCATCCTGCTGGCCGGCGCGATCGCTGTCTCGGCGTTGGTCCTGCCGGGGCTATCGGGATCGTTCATCCTGCTCACCTTCGGGATGTACGAGCCGACCCTCGGGGCGCTCAACGACCGCGACTTCGGCTACCTGGCCTGGTTCATCACCGGGATGGTGATCGGCTTGGCGCTGTTCGTCCGGCTGCTGCAATGGCTGCTCGAGCACCGGCGTGCGATCACACTGGCCGTCCTGACCGGCGTCATGGTCGGGTGCATGAGGGCGCTGTGGCCGTGGCAGGACGACGACCGCCAGCTGCTCGCGCCCGGCGACAACGTGGGGACGGTTGCGCTGTTCTTCCTCGCGGGTGTGCTCGCCGTCGGCACGGCGCTGCTGATCGGGTATCGCGTGCAGCGCACCCGCCGCCCGGTAGGCGCCCACGCCCGCCGCTAGCCCACGGGCTTATGGGCTTGAAGGACGACTCCGTCCACGATCACATCAACCTTCGACGGGTAGAAGCTGACCAGCCCCGCGATGCGAACCGACTCGGGCAGTGGCGCCGGGTACGACCACGCGGCGTCCGCCAGCACTTCGGTGCCGGCGTTGATCGACCAGTGAATCGCGCGTCCCTTGTACGGGCA
>JASLBX010000579.1 GCA_030146385.1 Jiangellaceae bacterium
ACGCTGCGCGGCTGAAGACGTTGAGGCCGTCGCATGCCGTGGGGCCCGACGACGTGCAGGTGTCGGCCACACGGTCGGGCAGCTCGGCGTTCAGTGCCTTCGGATTCTGGACGTCGGCGTTGAACGCGAGCGGTGTGCCGTCGTAGTCGACCGTCGGCTCCGCGCCGAGGACCGGATCGCCGGCATCGGCCTCCAGCAGCTCGACCCGGTCGGTCCGGTAGAGGTACGCGGTGGTGATGCCGCGCAAATCACCGGCGTCGAGGTCGAATACGGCGTCGTAGGCCGGCCCCCCCTGCTCGGCGATCACGAGGGCCAGCTCGACCAGGCTGTCCGGCTTGCCGTCGGTCTTGGTGTTGTCGTCACCGACACCTTCGAGATCGCAGTCGAGACGGTCGGCGCCCAGGTCAGCACCGGTCTCGGGTGTCCACTCGTCGGCCACCGTGCAGACGTCCTGCGCCTCGGTCTCCTGGACGAGGATGACGTCCGGCGAGTGGAGGTCGAGCCGGATCTGCTCGGCCATCCGCTGCAGCCGCGCCTGGTGAGTTGCGTCGGTGTCGGGCACGTAGTCGAACGGCGGACGCACGGTCTCGCCGTCGTCGCCGAAGCAGCCCGGGTTGCCGGGGAAGTCGCAGCCGGAGTTCGGGCTGTCGCGGAAGTCGTAGAGGTTCTCGACGTTGTACGCAGCGACCGAGAGCTCGCGCTCGCGATCTGCTGGCTGCACCGGAGAGTTGGCGGCCGGATCGGCGCCGCCGGTGTCGAGGCTCAGCTGGTCGGCCACGTTGACCGTGTACTTTCCGAATGACAGGTAGACGCCACCACGGTTCGCCTCAGTGATCGTGTCGAAGGTCTTGGCCGGTGCCAGCACGGCATCCGGGTCGTCGGTCGAGCCCTTGACGCCGAAGCTGCCGAGCACGAACCGGAACCCATTGCCGTCGTCGAACGCGCTGCCCGGGTTGTTGTCGAGCGGGTGGGCATCGCGGAAGACGCGCCGGGCATACGGTTCGTCGCGCTGCGCGACAGGGTGATCTCCGCGGATCGCCCACACCTCGGCGTCGGTGCCCGAGAAGACATCGCGCCCGCCCACGACCAGGCTGCCAGCCGGCACCTCCATCTGCATGCCGAGATGTCGGCGGAAGTAGCGGAGCGAGTCGCCGGCGTCGTTCGGTGGATCGATCTCGTCGATCTGGACTACGGAGTCGACGTCGAGCCCGCTGGCCGTCTGGTCCCACACGAACGCCGAGCTGCCGGCGAGCTGGGTCATGCCAAAGAACTGGCCCACCGTTCCGCGGACGATGATCTCGTCGCCCACGGCCACAACGTAGTTGGCGCCGAGCTCATCCCGTGCCGGCCCGTCGAAGTCGGTGCGGATCGTGGTGAAGCCGCTGTTGAACACGAAGATGCCGTCGGACGACGTGGCGTCGCCGTCGGCGTGCTCAGGCTGGTTCTGCAGGAACAGGCCACGGTTGCCGCTGCCCTCACGGGTGTGCTGGGTGACGACGCCACGGACCGCCACCTCGGCACCAAGCAGGGGCGAGGTGAAGTTGGTCTGGCCGTCGGCGATGGGGCCTTGCACTGCGCCGATCGGGACCAGCGGGATGACGTTGACGGTGGCCGTGCAGGAACCGGTCTCGCCGGTATCCGACGTCGCCGTGACCTCGACTCTCAGGGGTCGCACCTCGGCCGTGCTGGTGGGCGTGGCGAGCCGCACGTCGTCGGGCACCGCGAGTGTCGCGCTGGCGTCGGAACCCAGAGTCACATCGGCGAGTGTCAGCTCGCCTTCGACCGGCTGCGGGGTGACCGACGTGATCTGGAGGTCGGCGATCTCGCCTTCTGCCACGGAGGCCGCCAACTCACCCTCAGTCGCGTAGGTCTCGACGGTACGCATGCCGTCCGGGCAGGCGAGCTGCGGGCCCGTCGGTGGTTCGCCGTCACAGGGCGTGAGCGGGGACGCGGTGTTGCGCGGCCCGTCGGCGCGGAACGCGATGATCGCGGAGAAGTCGGCCGCGTTGTCGTCGGTATCGGTGCATCCGGTGTCGGCGCGGTTCGCCGCCGTCGTGTTGCTGAGCGTCGGGGTCGGCCCAGAACCCTCGAAGCAGTTGGCGCCGCTGCCGAAGCCGACGAAGTCGAGAACTCCGTCGGTCGGACATGCGCCGGTTCGCGCTGTCGTCGACGAGACCAGGGCAACCTTGCCGCTGCCCGCGGCCATGAAGATCGTCCCGGTGGCATCCGGCGTCGGCAGTGGCTCCGTTCCACCGGCGCCCGGACGCTGCTGCACGAGATACGCCTGACCTGGCACAAGCGTGCCGGACAGCGCCGTCACCTGCCAGGTCGTGCCGGATGACGAGGCGTACTGGACGCTCCACCCGTCGAGGCTCACCTCGGTATCTCCGCGGTTGAACAGCTCGATGTAGTCGTGCGTGTACGTCGCCCCAGAGTTGCCCCCGCCGCCGTACACCTCACTGATGACCACGTCGGAATGAGTCGCCGCCGCATTCGTGGTGACCGCGGCCAGCGGCACCAAGCCGAGAACCGCCGCCAGGCTCACGAGCCGTACCAGCCGTCGCCTCACCATTGATCGCATGATCGTCACTGCCCCGCCCCCTCAGTCCGAGTTAGCCGCACCCTAGTTGAGACTGCCGACAACGCGACAGGGTGACGGGGAACTGAATTTCGGATAACGACGCTGTCGGAGCGGGCGGGCACAATGCATTCCATGATCACCCAACGCCAGCTTAACCGGGCGCTCCTGGCGCGGCAGGGGCTGCTCGAGCCGTTCAGCCTCCCACTGCCTCGGGTTCTCGAACAGGCTGGCGGCATCCAGGCGCAGTACGCGCCGTCGATGTACATCGGCCTGTGGTCGCGGATGCAGGGCTTCGATCGTGACCAGCTGACGACCGCGCTCGATGACCGTACGGCAGTGCAAGGCACTCTGTTGCGCGGGACGATCCATCTGGTGTCACGCGCCGACTACTGGGCGTTCGCGCTGGTCGTCCGGCCGCTGCTGCGTGAGTGGTTCGCTCGCGTCTCCAAG
>JASLBX010000592.1 GCA_030146385.1 Jiangellaceae bacterium
GACCTGCACACCGCACAGATCCAGGGCTTCTTCGACGGCCCCGTCGACCACCTGTGGGCGCTGCCCCTGCTGGCCAATTACATCCAGGAGAAGTACGCGACGACGAACATGACGATCGTCTCGCCGGACGCCGGCCGGGTCCGAGTCGCCGACCTGTGGGCCGACCGGTTGGGCGCGGCGCTGGCGATCATCCACAAGCGGCGCGATCCGAACGTGACCAACCAGGTAAAGGTGCACGAGGTCGTCGGCGAGGTCGAAGGCCGCACCTGCCTGCTGGTCGACGACATGATCGACACGGCTGGAACGATTACCCAGGCTGCAGAGGCGTTGATGGCCAATGGCGCCGAGCGAGTGGTGGCCGCCGCAACCCACGCGGTGCTTTCCGGGCCCGCGGTCGATCGGTTGAAGAACTCGCAGATCGGTGAGGTGGTCGTCACGAACACGCTGCCGATCGCAGATGAGCGGCGGTTCGACAAGTTGACCGTGCTGAACATCGCGCCGCTGCTCGCGCGAGCCATCCACGAGGTGTTCGAGGACGGCTCCGTCACGAGCCTGTTCGACGGCAACGCTTAACCAGGCCGACGCGCACTACGGTGCAGGACGCGCCACCCCCGCGCTCACATGAGCGTGCTGGATCAGACGCGGCGGCGTGCTACGAGCAAGCCTCCGCCGAGAAGGACCAGGCCGATACCACCGGCGGCCATCCATGCCCACGGCAGCTCGACACCCGTCCGCACCAGCTGGGGTGGTGTCGATACCGGCGGCTTAGGCGTAACGGTCTTCACGGGCTGGGTCGGCGGCGGGTATTTCTCGGGCGAGATCTCTTCAGTCTTGTCGCCCGAGTCGGCCTGAGCCACTGCAACGCTCAACCCGACGAGCGCGCCCGCCGCCAGAAGCGTGGCCGTGGCAGCGGCAGCAAAGGCACGGCGCCACCGCCGAGCGGTAGCCCGCATACCTACACGTGTTGTCACAACGCCCCCCAACCGAGCGGTAGCTAGCAGATCCCCCACTACGGACGATCAGCTTTCCGTGTCCGACCCGCCGGGTCAAGTCTTTCCGGCTCTGAATCGACGACCGATGCCAGATTGAGGCCAAGTCATCCGCACTCAGGAAGCGTTGCCCGGTGCCCGCTCTCCCCAACAGTCGGTGTCGACCACACATCAACCGGCTCCGCGCGGTCGGACTGCGACATCTGTACCTCGAAGGTCACGCTCTCGCCGGGCGCCAGCTCGGTGGTGAAGACGCGGACCGGGCGGTCGCCGTCCGCGTAAGGCTCGGAGTCTATGGGCGTGCCGTCCCGCCGCACCTCCCGGATCTCGCCGTCAACCCCGCCGTAGAAGTAGACGTTCGTACGGACCGAGCCGGTCGGCACCCCGGTATTGCCGACACCGGTGACGTCGGACGGGAATTCGTCCGCCGCTTCGGGTGGCGCTGTTGAGGTGAGCGTGACCTCCAGGGTGTCGTACCGGGCCGCGTCGACACAGACTGTCTCGAGATGAGTCACCTCGGTGTCGAGGTAGTACTGCATCTTGGCGCTGGTGCCGTCGTTGAAGAACACACCCAGGGCAGAGGCAGAGGGCGCGGAGTTGTCGAACGCGCCCGAGAGCACTGTCCCGTGCAGTTCCCGCTGCTCGTCTTCCCGTGACGACCACATCAGAAGCCGGCGCTCGTCCGCGGCGGCCCCAAGCGCGTTGATCAACTCGACCGGCTCGCCGGCCCCTCCGGTCAGGGCCTCGAAGACGGTCACGGCGGTGACCGCGAAGAAGGAGTCCTGCTGTTCCGGGTCGTCGACTTCCCAGTAGACGTCCGAAAGCAGCGTCGGCACAGCGTTGTCTGCCGCCAGCTCACCTCCGGGTACGGACACCGGGCCGGTCGTGTCCAGCAGGTAGGAAAGTGCAACAGGGTCCGTCGCGACGACACCGTCGACCTCGAAGCCGGCCTGCCGGGCCATCTCGGACGCGAGCCGCGCAGCGGTGGGGAAGTCCGGGCTCAGGTTGACGCCGGTGAAGAACCTGCCGAGCCGCTGCGTGTAGATGGCCTCCTTGCCAGGGTCGAGCGCCAGCACCGGCTCCTCGTACTGTAACCCGAGCTCGCCCGCCGTTCCCTGGTGGACGATGTCAAGCTGGCCGCCCTCGGCGCGGATGATTGCGAACGCCCCCGCAATCCCACCTGTCGCCCTCATCTCCGCCGTGTTCTGGAACAGCACGAGGTACGTACGCGGCTCGTCGGCGCCGAGCATGGGGGGCAACAGCCGTGCGGCGCGCGCGCCGGTGTGCACAGTCGGCCCCAGCGCCTCGAGATACTCCTGGATCTCCCCGACGGGGCCCGCGATCTGGTCGACCAGGCGTTCAGTGTCGATCTCCGTCATGGACGCCTGCGCCTCGGTGAATGCGACGGACGCGGCGCGGACGGACGGCTCGACGCTGGCCAACGGCTCCAGGTCGATCCGGCCGTCCACCGGGCCCAGCTTCGAGTAGTCGAGGCTCTCGGCCGCCGCCACCATCGGCTCCAGCACGTCGTGGGTGATGTCGTCGATGACCGTGACCGTCGTCGACACCGCAGACACGTTGGGCCCGACCCACGGGATGATCCCGGCGATCGACCACAGCGGCCCGGTGGCGGCGTCACGGGCTTCCTGGGTTGACTCCTTGAGTTCCGCGACGGCCCGTTGCGCGCTCTCGGTCTCGCCGTTGCGTATGCCGTCCTCGACCTGCTCCACGAGCGGGATGGCGGACGTCAGTGTCGTACGAGCCTTGAGCCCCTGGATAGCCAGCATGATTGCTGCGCCGGTGAGCAGGAGAACGACGACGATGATGGCGGGGACGATCCACCGGCGCCGCGACCGCGCACGCCGCGACGTGCGGCGCCCCCCTGCGGCGGTGTCGGTTTCAGTGGCATGGGCCATCGGCTGATCCTGGCACGACAGGTGTGTCCACGGCGAGACCCTGCCACCTAGAAAAGTAGCGGACACCGATTCGCGCTCGAACGTGAAGCGCGGGTAAACTCCCCAAGTTGCCTCGGCGAGGGCGGCCATACTTCGGCTCCGTGATCGACGCGGTGGTCGGTAGCGCGCGCCCGTCCCGAGTGCCCTGAATGTCACCTATACCTGCCGAACCGCCACCCGAGGAGTCAGAACCGTGTCCGACGTAAAGATCGCCGCCGAGCTGCGCACCGAGTTCGGCAAGGGTGCCGCGCGCCGCATCCGCCGCGCCGACAAGGTGCCAGCGGTCCTCTACGGCCACGGCACCGACCCGGTCCACATTTCGCTGCCGGGTCACGACATCATGCTCGCGCTGAAGAACCCGAACGCGCTGCTCACGCTCGACATTGACGGCAAGAAGAACGAGCTCGCCCTGGCCAAGCATGTGCAGCGGCACCCGCTGAAGGGCTTCATCGAGCACGTCGACCTCATCCTGGTACGCCGCGGTGAGAAGGTCGTCGTCGACGTCCCGGTCCACGTGGTGGGCGAAGCGGCGCCGGGCACGCTGGTGAATCTGGACAGCCCGTCGATCGCGCTGCGCGCCGAGGCCACGCACCTGCCCGACTACGTCGAGATCTCGGTCGAGGGCCTTGAGGCCGGTACCCAGATCCACGCGAGTGACCTGACCCTGCCACCGGGTTCCGAGCTCGACGCCGACCCCGAGGTGCTGGTCGTCAACGTCACCGTTGCGCCCACCGCCGAGGAGCTCGAGGCCGAGACCGCGCCCGAAGAGGTCGAGGGCGAGGAGGCCGCCGAGGTTGCCGAAGGCGAGGCCGCCGAGGGCGAAGAAGCCGCCGCCGAGGCTGCCGAAGGCGAGTCCGAGGAGTCCTGATCTACCGCTGGCATCGGCCAGCATGATGCGAAAGAAGGGCCGGGGATCACTCATGCCCGATGACGGCTGGCTCGTCGTCGGGCTGGGTAATCCCGGCTCTTCGTACGTGAGCACCAGGCACAACGTCGGCCATCTTGTCGTCGAGTTGCTGGCCGCGCGTGCCGGGGCCAAGCTGAAGTCGCATCGCCGCGGCCGGTCTGACGTCGCCGAGACCCGCATCGGCGGCCCGCCGGGCGTGCGTGCCGTCCTCGCCCGGCCCAAGTCGTACATGAACCTGTCCGGTAGACCGGTGGCGAGCCTGCGGGACTTCTTCAAGATCAACATTGACCGGCTCGTGGTGATACACGACGAGCTCGACCTGCCGTACGGCTCACTGCGCCTGAAGCGAGGCGGGGGCGACAACGGCCACAACGGCCTGCGGTCGATCCGAGCCGCGCTCGGCACCGGAGACTTCTACCGGGTCCGGTTCGGTGTCGGACGTCCACCCGGGCGGATGGACCCGGCGGCGTACGTCCTCAAGCCGTGGAGCGCCACCGAGCGCAAGGATCTGGAGTACAACGTCGATCGCGCCGCGGATGCGGTCGAGGCGCTACTTATCGACGGGCTGGCCTACGCGCAGAACCACTACAACAGCTGACGTCAGTGGGCCACGTCGGCTCGGTAGGACAGTTCGGCGGCCCCGTCTCCAGCCGTGCGTCGCGACTGGCCGCCTGCTGGCGCGGACCGGGCACGGAGGCCGAGCAAGCGTGGCAGCTGGCTGACAAGATCGTCCAGTTCGTCGATGGACCGCTCCCACACCCTGGTGCGTTGCCCATACGGGTCGGACACATCGTCGTCCGGATCCGAGCCCAAGACGTCACGTGGTTCGCGACCTTCACCCAGGGACGTAAGCCAATCGACCATCTTTTGGTGGCGACGCCGCGGCCCGACCTTATCCGCCCGGCGGACGAAGTCC
>JASLBX010000028.1 GCA_030146385.1 Jiangellaceae bacterium
CACCTACCAGTATCCAGGCAAACCTTATGGCCCGCCCTATCCGCTCAGCTGATCATGTGGGTTTGTCGAGGACATGGCTCGATTAGCCGACATGATCACGGGACTCTAAGACCACGTGCAACCGCATGCGGGATGCGGATGCCAGCTCCGCCGCCGGGGGAGCCCGTAGGGCAACGACACTTCGACCGTCCCGTCGATCGTCGCGGGGGAGAACCCGTCCAGGTACGCCAGCACCTGTTGCGCGGCGAGCGCGGCGACCTGGGCCGCGAGCGTCACGTCGCATGCAGCCACACCGGAGGCGCGGTGTTCGGCCTGGGCGAGGATGCGCGGCCAGGCCGGGTCGCGGTCGCACCGGTGCAGATGCAGGCAGCGCAGGCAGGACGTCCGCCCCGGCACGACGAGCGGCCCGACGGTGCCAGTGAGCTCGACCACCCGGGCTGCGAGATGGGGGACGCGGGCGGCCACGAGCGCTTCGCCGCCCCGGACGTCCGCCAGACCCGCAGCCGGAGCCAGGACGACGAAGCCGGGCGCCGTGGCGGCTGTGGCCGGGACTGCCGATCGCCGAGCCGCCGATGGCCCGGTACCCCCGATGAGTCGCCGTACCGCCTCGTCGCGCGGGCGTCCGACCTGTCCGGCGCCGAGACCGCCCGGCGTCACATCGTGGGCGGAGGTGGGAGCCGGATCGACGACGGTTGTGCGGCCAACGCCGGCCGCGTCGAGCAGGCGGGCGACCTGCGCGCCGACCCGTCCCGCCCCACGGATCTCGATCCAGGCCGTTCGGCGAGCCTCCAGCGCCGCCGTGCCGCCGTCGAGTGCACCGGTCATCAGGCCGAGGCTTGCCCGGTCGGGTGCTCTGGAGTCACTGGATACAGCTGGACGGTCGTTGCCGACGGAGGATGCCTCAGCCGGGCCGTCCGGCCGATCCGCCGGTGGAAGGCGGTCCTGGTCGACGAGGACGCCGCCGGATCGCAGGACGTCGAGCAGCTGGTCGGCGACGGCTCCGTCGCCGCCGTGGTCCTGAGCAAGCGACCGCAGGATGAACAGGTCACTGCGGCCGTTGAGACCGCGCAGCACTGTGGTCTCGAGCGTGGTCAACCCGCTGAGCACTACTGCGCGGGCCGGATCGAGCCCGATCTGGATGGTGGTCGGGTCACGCCAGACTCGAGCCAGCGCGGGGTGGATCAGAGGACGCACAGCAAGCCCCACCTGTGAACCGGAATCGTGTACACACGATCCTGGCGGGGTCGGTTGGTTGTGCGCCGAAGTTATCCACAGGCGGACGCCGCCAGTCGAGGCACGACGGCGGCGCCCGCCTGGGATGAGGCCACTACGGCCGGTGCGGGCTCAGGCCCGCCCGAGAATCCGGTTCAGGTTCGTTCCGCAAACCGGACACTGTGCCTTAGCCATGCGCGTGCCCTTGTCATTGACGACGACGTTGCCCGTCGCCTCGCGTTTGGCCTTGCACTTCACGCAGTAGAACTCGCCGGAGTACGTCTCATCGGCCATGGTGGCCTCCTGTCTTTCTGATCGTGCGGTTCGCCGCGAAACACTACATCGCTTTACCCGTCTTACGGGGAAACGCACCGCCTAAGGCGCTGAGCGGCGAATCGGGGGTTGCGGGCCAAACGCACAACGGCCGACCGTGCGGCCGCCTGAGTGCAGGGGTTCAGGCGACCGTACGACCGGCTTGGTAGGCGGGCCCCCGGATCGTCTCAGCCGCGCGCCTTCCCCGTGCGAACGACATCTGGCGCTCCGGCGGTTCCGTCACGTGCGACGCTAAGACCGGATCGGCGGCCGGTCAACGCGAACGGCGGTACTGCGTCCGCAGCCTGTGGATAACTCTGTGGACAAGCTGTGCAGGCCGTCCGAAATGCCTGTGGACAGGCGGTGGGCAGGCCTGTTGACGATCGCGGGAGGACGCGCTGGGAGTGCGCCTGACCTGCTGCAATGCCGTCCACGGGGTGTGGACGGAAATTTCTCGGTGGTTTGAACGCGGAATCGCGCCAGTCCGGCCGGTACGGTTCCCGCATGGCCCATCCTCCAGTGGAGGTCCGCCGTTCGCGGCGGCGCAAACGCACGGTGACGGCCTACCGCGAGGCGGGCAAGGTAGTGGTGTGCATGCCTGCCACGTTCACCAAGGCGCAGGAAGAGCACTGGATCGGCACCATGCTCGGCCGGCTCGACGCCGCAGACGCCCGTCGCCGCCCGAGCGACGACCGGCTCCTGTCCCGGTCGCGCGAGCTGTCGAAGCGGTATCTCGACGGGCGCGCCGAACCGTTGTCGGTGCGGTGGAGCGGCAACCAGAATGCGCGGTGGGCATCATGTACCCCGAATGACGCGTCGATCCGGGTATCGGACCGGCTTAAGGGCGTGCCGCCGTGGGTGCTGGACTACGTGCTCGTCCACGAACTCGCCCATCTGCTCATCGCCGACCACAGCGACGAGTTCTGGGGGCTCGTGAACCGGTATCCGCGCACCGAGCGGGCCCGTGGGTTCCTGGACGGACTCACGCACGCCGCTGGCTTACCGGAGGACGGGGACGACGCGCTCTAGCCGCGCCGGGCTTCCTGATCAACGGAAGATGTATCCCGGCTACCCGGGGGGCTACCCGGGATACATGGTTCTTCGATCAAGAGCCGTCCGTCTCGTCGCCTTCTCCCGGCTTGTTCTCGAAGGCGGACGGATCGAGCTCGTCGCGGGCGAGGAACTGCTCCGGATTGGCAAGATCGTCGGCGTCGGGCAACAGGTCGGGGTGTGCCCACACCCCGTCGCGGCCCTCCACGCCGCGGGCGTCACGGATTGCCGCCCAGAAGGCCGCCGCCTCGCGCAGCTTGCGCGGTCGCAGCTCGAGCCCGACCAGAGTGGTGAAAGTCTGCTCGGCCGGACCACCGGTGGCGCGGCGCCGGCGTACGGTCTCGGCCAGCGCTCCCGCCGAGGGCAGCCGCTCGCTCGTGGCCATGGTCACCACGTCGTGCACCCAGCCCTCGATGAGGGCCAAAGCGAGCTCGAGGCGGGCCAGCGCAGCCTTCTGCTCTGGAGTGGTCGGCATGTCGAACAGGCCGCCCTCTAGGGCTTCCTGGATCGCTTCCGGTTGCTCGGGATTGATGTCGCGCAGCGTCGACTCGATGCGATCGGTGTCGACGGTGACGTGCCGCGCGTACTCCTCGACCAGCGAGACGAGGTGCGCCCGGAGCCACGGGGCGTGCGCGTAGAGGCGCAGATGGGCGAGCTCGCGCATGGCCAGGTAGAGGAAGACGTCGCGCTCCTCGACACCGAGGCCCTCGCCGAAGGCACGGACGTTGGCGGGTACCAGCACCGGGTGGCCAGCGGCCAGGGGCAGGCCGACGTCCGTCGAGCCAAGCACCTCGCCGGCGAGCTTGCCGATGCTCTGGCCGACCTGTGCACCCCACATCGACACGCCGATCTGCTGCATCATGCCGACCAGCGGACCGGCCACCTGGGACATCTCCTGCGGCAAGGCCTTGTTCATCGCCTCGGAGACCCGGGCGGCGACGGGGTCGACCAGCTCGCGCCACGCCTGCTGGGTGCCCTCCACCCATTCGGCCCGGCTCCACGTGCGGGGCGACCCGCCAGTCGCCGGGAAGACCGTCGAGTCGTTGAGCCACGTGTCGGCCAGCCGGAACGAGTCCTCGACGTCGCGGCGCTCGGCCGAGCTCACCGACCGGTCCCCGCCCGCGGACACGACCTGGCGAGCCGACTGGTTGGCCAGGTCCCAATTGACCGGTCCTCCGGACCACGACATCATCTGGCCGAGCTGCTGCAGCATCTGACCAAGATCGGGCATGCCCGCTCCGCCGGCGCCCATCGCGCCGAACAGCTGGCTGAACGGGTCACCGGCCGCGCCGCCACCGCTGGCAGGCTCATTGCCGCCGGACGCGCCGCTCCCGCCGCCTGGCTCGCCAGCCGACGGCTTGTTCTCGTCGTCGTCTTCGGACCGGAATCCGAACGGCACGTCACTCATCGGAGTACCTCGGGCAGGATGGGCTGCGATATTGGGGTGTCTGGCACCTCACACAGTCACCGTACGGCAGGAGGGTTTGGTCATGGGCATGGAGCCGGGCGCGGTTCGCGCTCGGCGCAACGCCGGGACGCGAGCCGGCGGCGCCGGGAGGGTGATCGCTGTTGTCGGGGCGGCAACGGGCGTGGGCCGGTTGGTCGCCGCCCGGCTGGCCGCCGCCCGTGACGATGTCAAGCGGGTCGTCGCGATCGACAGCTCACGGGGCGATCTCGATGGCGTCACCTGGCGGGTGTTCGACTACACCCAACCCGCCCTGGTGTCCAGGCTGACCGGCTGCGACACGGTAGTCCACGCCGCCGTCGACACCGGCGTCTCCGACCGGCCGAGTGAGCGAAGCCGGCGCAACATCCGCGGAATACAGGCGGTGCTCACCGCGTCAGCCGCCGCCGGCGTCGGACGGGTCGTCGTTGTCACCAGCGCCATGGTCTACGGCGCCTCGCCGGACAACCCGGTCCCTCTCCCCGAGGACGCGCCTTTGCAGGCGACCGAAGACGGTGGCGTGCTCAGCGACCTGCTGGAAATCGAGCACCTCTGCCAGCGGTCGACCACGGCGCATCCGGGCATGGCCGTCACTGTTGTGCGTCCCGCCATGGTGGTGGGGTCGGGCGTCGACACCGTGCTGACCCGGCACTTCGAGGCGCCGAGGCTGCTCGTGGTGCGCGGCGCCGAACCGGCCTGGCAGCTGTGCCACCTGGACGACCTCGCCTCCGCTCTGGAGATCGTGGCGATCGCGAGCCTGGACGGTCCACTGACGGTCGGGTGCGAAGGCTGGCTGACTCAGAACGAGGTGGAGGCACTGTCTGGTCGTGGCCGGATCGAGCTGCCCGGCTCGTTCGCCTACGGCACGGCCGAGCGGCTGCACCGGCTTGGTATCACCCCGGCGCCAGCCAGCGAGCTGCATTACGTGACCAACCCGTGGGTCGTGTCGTCCGAACGCCTCCGAGCCGGCGGCTGGCGACCCGAGTACGACAACGCCACGGCGCTCGAAGCCATGCTCGAAGAGATCGCCGGACGGCACGCCCTCGCCTCCCGCCGGATCGGGCGGCGCGAGACCGCCACCCTGGGCGCCGCCGGCGCGACGGTCGCCGTCCTCGGTACGGCGGCGGTGGTTCGCCGGGCTCGCCGCCGCCGTGCAGGTAAGTGACGTGAGCGCTCAGGCGTCCCACTCGTGGTTGTCGATGTCGGCGCGCGTCCATTGCTTAAGGCCGTCCAGGAGGATGCGAGATCTGCGGACGACCGTGGCCGCGTCGTGATCGGCATCAGGCCGCTCGCCGGAATGGTCACGAGCGCGGTCGGCAACGAGAAGCTTCACCCTGGCGACGGAGTCGCGATCACGGTCGTCGGGAGACGCTTCGGCCAGCCGGCGGGCCAGATCGGCCGACAGATAGTTCTCGGCGATCGTGGTCTGCAACCGTCCGAGTGCGGACGCCAACACGTCGGCTCCGCCACGCACACCCGGCGCCGATCCGGCTGCGACGAGCGCGGCGACGGTGGCCTCTGCCGCTCGCCGGAGCGCGGGTTCGGGATCGTACTCGCGCCGGTGCGATCGGTACGTGAACGCCACCAACGGGTACCGGTGCACCAGTTCGTCGACGCTCCGCAGGTGGCTGGCCCAGTCGTGGCGGACGTGGCCATGAATGGCGGTGTCTCGTCGAGGCGAAGATTGGCCGTGCGGTGGTCGACCCGGACCAGCTCACGACGTATCTCGCGCTCGCGCGTCGCTGTGGAACTGACGGTGTCGAACCAGTTCGTGGCACTGCCAACGCACTTGCCGGTCAAGATCTCCAAGACCGCAAGCCGTGGCGTCCAGACCTACCACTGGTCGTGGATGTCGGTGCTGACGAATGCCGAGTTGCTGCTCGGCGAAGATACATTCGATCATCCTGAGCAGCGCTACATTCTCTCCGAGATGGTGCTGTACTTCAGCCACCCGAGCGTCTCAATAGCGACATTCGACCGGATGAACCCGGAGTGGAAGGAGCTCAACTCCAAGGTCCAAGCCGGTGCTCGGTTGGCGAAGTCTGCACCAGAAGTGGAAGCTAGTGTTGCGGCTTGGCATCAGGAGCGTCGCGATCTCAGCCTGCTGATGAGCCGGACGCTCAACCGGAGAGTGCGCCAGCGGCTGTCTCGGGCGCACGCCGAGGACCCTTTCATGCGGGTGAGGGACGACAGCGAGCGGCTGGTGAGCCGGCACGAGTTGAGCTGCGTCCTAGAAGTCCCCGACGCGGCCGCTCCGCTCATCGTCACAGCAGACCTACAGCGCCGCTGCCTGATGGTGTCAGCCTCGTTGGCGGCTCCGCAGGACAAGCAGCGTGCGTCGAGCCGGATCAACTGGGTGCTGCGCCAACTCTCCAGGTCGGATCCGGCCAACATTCACGTTCGTGCTCATTGGCCGGGACGCGCTCCGGACACCCAGGCACCGCTTGCGGCTCTGCGCGAGAATCCCAGCCTGATCGAGGCTGAGAACCGCTCGATGGTGCCGACCCAATTCGACGTCCTGCTGATCGCGGACATCGCCGAAAAATTTGCCGGGACGAGGACGTTCATCGAACTGCTCGAAGACGTCGTACCTCGGTTCTATGAGCAGGTCGGCCAGCACCTCCGCGCCTACGTTGCTCCACCGCCGAAACCACGTCCTACGGTGCATGGCGACGGTGAGCTTGATGGCGGAGCGTCCGCCACGACCACGGAACGTGCCGCTGCAGTGGTTCCGCATGGCGAGTGAGAACGTCCGGCCGGGTGAGGGTTGATGTTCCCTCGGGCTGATGGCTCGCCGATTGAGCTGGCGATGCATCCGCGGCAGGCGAGCTGGATGAAGGCGGATCACTCCGGATAAGGTTCGTCAGGCCGCGCTTCTGGACGTTGTCGATGTTGTGTAACCGAGTCACTCGCGCGCTGCGGTGGCGGTCGTGACGGGCGATGCCTGTGACCACCTGCCGGTCTACGCCGATCTGCTCGTGCCCGGAACCAAGGTGGGCGTGGGCATTGGTCACTAACGCCGAAGCGGACTCTCAAGGCACGCGAGCCCTGTACCGCGAGCACGCCTCGGAGGCGGCGCGGGTGCGCGCCGCCTCGGGGGCGTGGTGGTCACCTATCTGG
>JASLBX010000033.1 GCA_030146385.1 Jiangellaceae bacterium
GCGGCATCCCGACTGGGGCGCGCGTCCCGCTTGCGGCCATCGACATGAGCCGGTCGAGCTCCCGGGCAGGGTCACGGAAGGGCTCAAACCTGAACACTGACATCGCTGCCTCCTCCTCCTCGTGAGGTGTCGGCTCGGGGAAGCACGTGCCGCCCCGGGCGACGCTGTCTCTCACGGGACATGGTAGTCCTGCCACGGCTCCGCATTCATGCCTGTCAGCCCCGGATGTCAGCAGGAACGGGCGAGGCTGCCGGGCCACACATCAGCGGATGCACCAGAGGCACCGACGGCCTGATGTTGAGCGACGCGGTCAAATGAGAAGGAACGCCAATGTCCGCGTGAACTCGCCACCCGACGGCAGTGCGGCGCGGCGGACATGGTCGTCCTTTATGGAACGCTCGGGTCTTCAAGGCCGACCGTCCGAGAACGCCGGCTTGAGTCGGTCTGTTGGCGGCCACCGCGCGGGCATAGCGCGTCGCTATGCGGCGGCCCGCCACTCGCGCTCATCTGTAGCCGCTGACCGGGCGGTAGATCGAGGGCGCCAACGGTCTCTCATCGGGGGCGTGTTGGTCTTTGGGTGCCCGGCCGCGATGCCCGATTCCGGTCACGGCTGGCTCGGGCGGCTGGAGTCAGCGCCCTTCGGAAAGTTTGGCACTGCCCAATCATGTCGTTACCCAGGAAGGCGTGGTGGAGGTTAGGGTGCCACGGCCACGTAGGTCGTCACGATCTTGAGTTCGTCCACGTGCCGGACAACGAGTTCGTACTCACCGATCGCGGCGACATCACACCCGTCGCGCCTGATCGCGTCGACGAGCAAACGGTGCAGTACAGCTGAATCGTTCGGATCGGCAGTACACCGAAGTCGGTTCACGACACTTCCGAGCCGCCGCACCTCGAGGTCGAGCGGTAAGGACCTACCCGTCGCCAGCACACGAGGTGATGCGTCACTGGACGGCCGATCACGATTCGACCCGTTGGCTTCGGCGCGTCGGGCACCTGTTGTGAGCTGGCGAACTAGCGTGCGTTGCCCAGACACGACCTCTACGAATCCCCAGTCGGCCAGCAGGTCGGCAGCACGCTTCGCCGTCGGAACTGAAATGCCGTGGGTGGCGGCCAGTTGCTTGACCGTAGGGATCGGCAGTCCGGGGAGCAGGGTGCCGTCAAGGATTTGGTCACGGAGAAGGACCGCGACTCGTTGGTATGGGCTCCTCACATTGACGTCGACGATGTCCGGGCGGGCCGCGACCGGTCGCCGTGGCATGCGGGCTGCTATCTGCGCTGCAGCTCGCTGGTCGCCCTCGGACACCCATGCTGCATAGGTCCGTAACGTCGTAGCGCCGCCGCCTGCGTGGCCGAGGCGACCTGCCACAGTACGGATGTCAACGCCAGCCAGGATCAGCTCCGTTGCGGAGTAGTGGCGAAGCTTGTGGATCGTTGTCTTGATCCCCAGCCGATGGCACATTCTGCGGTACCGCTGGGTCACCGACTCGGGCCTACGCGGCCCACGGCCGTCGGGATCGAGCGAGAACACGAACGCCTCCGAACTCAGTTCAACACCAAGCGCGCGCGTGCGAGCCTCGAATCGTTGCCGATGCTCAATCAACAACTCGACGGTCTCGGGATCGAGCACGATCCGGCGGTCGGCATAGGTCTTGGTGCTCTCTTCCTCCCAGACCTCGGCACCGATCTGGCCGATTCTCCGCTCCAGGTGCAGGATCCTGTGGTCGAGGTCAAGATGACGCCACCTAATCGCGCATAGCTCTCCGCGTCGCTGACCGGTCACCATCGTGAGCCACACCAGCGTGCCCCAGTCGGGGTCCTTCCACGCCTCCTCAACGATCCGCGCCGCTTCTTCGGCTCTGGGAGGCTTGGGATTGGGCGGCTTGACCGCTGGCGGCTCGGCCATGGTCATCGGGTTCGTTGTGACCCAATTCCACCGCTGGGCGCGGCGAAATGCTCCGGACAAGATCCAGTGGATCTTCCGGACCGTCCACTCGGCCAGCGGCCGGCATTCGTGAGGCGCGCATCGGTCGTCACAGTCATGCGGACGATGAGTTCGATGATCGACACGACCTGGCTTGCCGTCGCAGTGATCTCGGCAGCGAAGGAGTTCGGCGTACAGCGAATCCAGGACGTCGGCGTCGACCTGCCCAACCTTCTGCTTGCCGAGGAAGGGTCGGACGTGCTTGTCGACGTAACCGCGGTAGGTGTGCAGGGTCTTGCGGGCGACTCGGAGTTCGCGGAGGTATCGGTCGAGCAGCTGGGCGACCGTCGCGGCGGTGCGCGGGTGGCGCCGCTCGTTGACTTGGTTGACCATGCGGACCCTTGCGGCTTCAGCTAGGGCTTCCGCCTTCGGGCCGGGCGGGATGAACTCCATGAGGTCGTGGCGCCTCTTGGTGACCGGGTCGATACCTGCGTACAACCGGACCCGAAGCGTCCCATTGGTCAGTCGATCGATGGCTCCTCGTTGCCGTCGACGCCGCGGGCTCATATGAGATCAGAGCTCCGAGGCATGGTATCCAGGCGCCACACGGTAAGCCCATGAAGCATGCAACTTGCGTCACCAGTCGCGTCACTGCGTGCGAGACGCGACCAAACGGTGCGTCGATTGATGATCGAAAGGCCTTCTGACCTGCGAAAACGCTGGCGGTCCTGACGGGATTTGAACCCGCGACCTCCGCCTTGACAGGGCGGCGAGCACTCCGAGCTGCTCCACAGGACCTTGCGGCCACAACACTACCGGGGTAGTGCTGCGCACCCCCAACGGGATTCGAACCCGCGCTGCCGCCTTGAAAGGGCGGAGTCCTAGGCCGCTAGACGATGGG
>JASLBX010000044.1 GCA_030146385.1 Jiangellaceae bacterium
GGTCAGTACGAGTGGAACGGCGTCCGGCTCAGGAGAGCGAACGTGGACGAAATGGATCTGCTGTCCGTCGACCTCGGTGACGAACTGGGGCAGGTCGTTGAGCTTGGCCTCCCAGGATCGCCAGTCGAACGTGGTGCGCCAGTACTCGGCCAGGCCCTGCAGGTAGCTGGTCGGCACGCCGCGGGCCCATCCGGCGCCAGGCAGGAGGCCGGGGAGGTCGTCGAACCAGCGGGTCCGAGCCAGGCGGTCGTGCAGGTCGTCGATGTCGGGCTGCGGGATCTCGATCCGGAAAGTGCGGATCAGCTCTGGGTTCGTCATGACCTCACCGTAGGATCAATTGCGGAACGGATCGTTCCTCATTGGGTACGATGCTCGAGAAATGTTGGAGACATCGGCTCGGCTCCTCCATCTGCTCGCGCTGTTCCAGACGCGGCGCGACTGGACCGGCCCAGAGCTCGCCGAGCGTCTGGGCGTCACAACAAGGACGATCCGTAAAGACGTCGATCGGTTGCGAAGCCTCGGATATCCGGTCAGCGCCACGCCGGGCGTCGCGGGCGGCTACCGCCTGGGGGTCGGCGCCTCGCTCCCGCCGCTGCTGTTGAGCGATGACGAGGCGGTGGCAGTGGCGGTCGGCCTGCGGACGGCGGCGTCCGGATCGGTCACGGGCATCGAGGAGTCGTCCGTCGGCGCGCTGGCCAAGCTCGAGCAGGTGCTGCCGTCACGGTTGCGGCACCGGGTCAATGCACTGCAGACGTACACCGTGCCGATTGGCGGGAACGGCCCGAGCGTTGATCCGGCGGTGTTGACGGCTGTTGCCGCGGCCTGTCACGACCGCGAGCGGCTGCGGTTCGACTACGTCGGTCATGACGGGGCCGAGGCGGTACGGACCGTCGAGCCGCACCGGCTGGCCCACCTGCGGGGACGCTGGTACCTGGTGGCGTGGGACGTCGACCGTAGCGACTGGCGGACGTTCCGGGTTGACCGGATGACGCCGCGAATCCCTACCGGGCCGCGGTTCGTCCCTCGGGAGCTTCCGTCCGGTGACGTGGCCGCCTTCGTCACCGAAGGAACGGGGGCGGCGACCTGGCGATACCGGTTCAAGGTCAGGCTGCATGCCCGGGCCGAGCAGGTGACGCCAAAGCTGCCGCCACCGGTGCGGGTCGAACCAGTGGACGACGGTACGTGCATCCTGCACGCCGGTTCCGACAACTTGGATATGGCAGCGATCTACATCGGGATGTTGGACGTCGACTTCGACGTGCTCGAGCCGCCCGCACTAGTCGGGCATCTGCGCAAGCTCGCGGGCCGCTACCTACGGGCGGCGGGTGGCTGAGGTGTCTTCCACGCGGCAAACCAGGCCCTTACCAGGCATGCAAGCGTGGTTTAGGTCGGGATTAACCACTCAACGTGGTCATTTAGTGGCCGGGGGAGCTGTCCGCCCACTCAAGTTCGCCGGTGACGAGGTAGCGGACGTTCACCGCGATGTGCACGGCGTGGTCGGCGAACCGCTCGTAGTAGCGGCCGAGCAGAGCGATATCGACGGCCACCTCGACGCTGCGGCCCCAACCGCTGTCGAACATCACCTGGAACAGCGACCGGTGTAGCCGGTCCATCTCGTCGTCGTCACGAGCGAGCTCGTCGGCGGTGACGAGGTCACGGCTTCGCAGGACGGCGCCGGCCTTGTTCGCCATCGCCGCGGCCGTGTCGCCCATGCTGCGGAAGGTTCCGCGGAACTCGTCCGGCAACGCGCAGTCGGGGTACCGCATCCGGGTGATCTTGGCGACGTGGACGGCGAGGTCGCCCATGCGCTCGATGTCCGCCGTGCTCCGCATGGCGGACAGGACAGCCCGAAGGTCTTGGGCCACCGGCGCCTGGCGCGCCATCATCTCGAGAAGCTGCTCGTCGACCTCGAGCTGATCGCGGTTGATCGACGCGTCCGCGGCGACGGTCCGGTCGGCCAGCTGGATATCGGCCTCGAGCAGGGCGGTCGTGGCCCCGTTGATCTGCTCACCGGCCTTGCGGGTCATACCGACCAGCCGGCCGGTGACCTCGTCGAGCTGTTCATGAAAAGCTTCACGCATCCGGAGTTCCGCCTTAGAAGAGTCGAACTTTCAGCCTAGCCATGTGCTGGCAGGGCTAGGGGTCGGTGTATTCACCGTAGGTCGCGCACATGTCACGGCGGCGACGCGAGGTGAATGTCCAGGTAAGTCTCGATGAACAACGGCTGTCGGCGGCACACATGACCAGGCACTTTGCGGTTACATGGCGCAGTATGCCGCGACGGGCCACTTACCATTGGCCAGTGTGGACGTTCTCACGGGCGCTGTGATAGCTGCCGCGGCGGCCGCGGTCGGGCTGGCCGCGGGCCTGGCGTTCCGTGCCAGTGAGCGTGCCCAGCACTCGGTTCCCGATGCAGAGGATCCCGTTGTCCCGCCCGGTGTCGACGAAGTGCTGTCCGTACTGCGCCACAGCGCGCTGCTGCTCAACCCGGAGCTGGACGTGGTCAAGGCAAGCCCGTCGGCCTACGCGTTCGGCCTGGTGCGCCAGGACAAGCTGACCGTCCCGGAACTCCTTACGCTGGCCGAGTCGGTCTTCCGCGACGGGCAGATCCGCGAAGTGCAACTCGAGATCGCCCGCTCGCAGGCGACTACGCACACGATGCACGTCGGAGCCCGCGTCGCGCCGCTTGGCCCGCCTCTTGTCCTGGTGCTTGTCGAGGACCGGACGCACGCCATCCGCGTGGACGAGGTGCGCCGCGACTTCGTCGCCAACGTCTCCCACGAGCTGAAGACGCCGGTCGGCGCGCTGGCGTTGCTCGCCGAAGCAGTTCAGGACGCCGCGGACGACCCCGCCGCCGTCGAGCGGTTCGCCAAGCGGATGCAGGAAGAGGGCGCGCGGCTGACCCGGCTCGTCCAGGAGATCATCGACCTGTCGCGGCTGCAGTACGACGACCCGGTGGAATCGCCCGAGGCGGTCGAGGTGGACGAGGTGGTGGCTGCGGCGCTGGACCGTAGCCGGGTCGACGCCGAGAACAAGCAGATCAGGCTCGCGTCCGGCGGCCATGCGGGCTTGCAGGTGCTCGGCGACGAGTCGCAGCTCGTCGTCGCTGTTGGCAACCTGGTCGAGAACGCCGTCGCGTACAGCCCGCCGCACACGCGCGTGGCGGTCGGCATTCGCCGGCGTGAAGACCGGGTCGAGATCAGCGTCACCGACCAGGGCATCGGCATTGCTGAGGCCGAGCAGGAGCGGATCTTCGAGCGCTTCTACCGCGTCGACCCGGCCAGGTCGCGGGCCACCGGCGGGACTGGTCTGGGGCTCGCGATTGTTAAGCACGTCGCCGCCAGCCACGGCGGTGAGGTAAGTGTGTGGAGTGTCCCGGGAGCGGGGTCGACGTTCACCCTCCGACTCCCCGTCCACACCCCGCGGTCCGGGCGCCCGCCCGTGCCCAGTTCGACCACTCCGGAGGCCACATCGTGACCCGTGTGCTCGTAGTCGAGGACGAGGACTCGTTCAGCGACGCGTTGTCGTACATGTTGCGCAAGGAGGGATTCGAGGTCGCCGTTGCGGACAATGGCGACGCCGCGCTCGAGGAGTTCGACCGCGCCGGCGCCGACCTGGTGTTGCTCGACCTGATGCTGCCCGGGTTGCCCGGCACGGAGGTGTGCCGCCAGCTGCGCCAGCGGTCGAACGTCCCAGTGATCATGCTGACGGCCAAGGACTCCGAGGTGGACAAGGTCGTGGGCCTCGAGCTCGGCGCCGACGACTACGTCACCAAGCCGTTCTCGTCCCGCGAGTTGGTCGCCCGGATCCGGGCGGTCCTGCGGCGCGGCATCGAGACGGCCGACCTATCGCCCGCAGTGCTCGAGGCAGGCCCGGTGCGGATGGACGTCGAACGCCACGTGGTGACGGTCGGCAGCGAGGGAGTCCGGCTACCGCTGAAGGAGTTCGAGCTGCTGGAACTGCTGCTGCGCAACGCCGGGCGCGTCCTGACCCGCGGCCAGCTCATCGACCGGATCTGGGGCGCCGACTACGTGGGCGATACCAAGACGCTGGACGTCCATGTCAAGCGGCTCCGCGCCAAGATTGAGCCGGACCCGGCCCAGCCGCAATACCTGCAGACCGTCCGGGGCCTCGGCTACAAGTTCGAAGCCTGACGCCCGGTTGATCACGTTCAGCAGGCGTGTACATGCCGTACCAGGCGCGTGCGGGTGGTACGGCACCGATTGATCACGTTCAGCAGGTTTGTCGGCACATCACCAGGCGCGTGCGGGTGGTACGGCACCCATACGCATGCTGAACGTGATCAACCGGCAGCCGGCATTAGTTGAGCGCGTCGGCGTAGATGCCCTCGGGCGGCTCGACGAGCGCGCCGACCGTCGCTCGTGGTGCGCTCCCGAAGATGAACTCGAGCTCCACAGTCCGGCCCGGTTGGACGTCCACGCCTTCGACGTCGAGCCGCGTTCCGTCGGGCCCCAGCGTGGCTCCAGCATTGGCCGGGATCGTCAAGCTCCCACCCTCGGGCTCGGCCTGAGTCGAGCCGACCCGTACGCTCACCAGCTCGTCTTGGTTCCCATTGTTGACGAACGCCGCGAGGACGGTGGCCTGTTGGCTCTCACTGTCGGAGACCACCACCACATTCCGGATGCCGATGTCTCCAGCGTCCGCGTTAACGCCCTGAACGCGACCACCGGACCACTGGGTCTGCTCACGCACATCACCGCACCCTGTGGCCACCAGACCGAGGAGCAGCACCGAAGCGAGGACGGCCAGGCGGCGTCGAGCAGCGGACAGCACGGCGATGATCTCCTTTTGGTATTGCACACCCGTGATTGTGTCGGCCGCCAGCACGCCGGTGGCCGAGCGCGGACCTAGCGTACCTGCGCCCGATGATCGGCGTTGTAGAAGGCCAGTTGCGACTCCTCTTGCAACAATGATCACGACGGACTGCCGGTCAACAGGGCCGCGACGGCCAGGGCCCCGATGCCTGCCGCGGCCAGCAGCGGAGCCCGGGCCGGCAGTCGCGAGTCGCCCACTCCGGCAGCGACGGCGGCCAGCACCGCGCCGGCTGAGAGGGTCGCCACATCCACTAGTCCTGACGGCCGCGCCGGGCCTAGCGTCAGCAGGGCAAGTGCGCTGAGCAGCAATCCGGCCGTAGCCCCACGCAACACATTACGCGGCAGCCGGTGCGGAAGCCCGGCGACTCCGGTCGCACGATCGTCGTCGAGGTCGGGCAGGACGTTGGCCCCGTGGGCACCGACGCCGAGCAGCGCCGCTCCCGCGATCAACCACCACGGCGGGGGGCTCAAGTGTGGGGAGACCAACCACACGATGGCGGGCAACAGGCCGAAACCGACGGCGAACGGCAGCCACGACCAGACGGTCCCCTTCACACCCAGGTTGTAGGCCCACGCCCCGCCGACGGCGACAAGATGGGCCACGCCGGGCGCCACGCCGAGCGCGAGGGACGCCGGGACGCACACGAAAGCGGCCGCGGCGGTGGCCCACCGCACCGTCGCGGCCGAGATGGCACCGACTGCAAGGGGCTTGTCCATGCGGCCGGCCGCCCGATCCCGGTGCCGATCGACGTAGTCGTTCAGCCAGCCGATCGAGAGCTGCCCCGAAAGCACCGCGACACCCACCGTGACGAGCCGCGTTGCCGGCACGCCGAGTACCGCGCCGAGGGCGACGGCCAAAGTCGTCACGGCCGCCGTCGGGACTGGATGGGACGCGCGGAACAGCGCCGAAGCTGTTCGCGGCAAGCACATCACCACCCTGTTTGTCAAGCCCCTGTTTCTGCCCTGACCAGCACAAACGCCGCCACCGGGCTAGAGGGGACGTGTTATCCTAGTCACGGGAAAGGGGACAGAAACATATGACTTTCAAGGTCGGCGAGACGGTTGTCTACCCCCATCACGGCGCTGCGCTCATTGAAGCGATCGAGACCCGTGTCATCAAAGGAGAGGAGCGTCAGTACCTCGTCCTGAAGGTAACTCAAGGTGATCTGACAGTTCGCGTCCCGGCTGACAACGTCGACCTCGTCGGCGTTCGTGACGTAGTTAACCAGGAAGGGCTCGACCGCGTCTTCGAGGTACTGCGCACGCCGCACACCGAGGAGCCGACCAACTGGTCGCGCCGCTACAAGGCCAACCTCGAGAAGCTGGCCTC
>JASLBX010000053.1 GCA_030146385.1 Jiangellaceae bacterium
GTCGAGATCGTCGTCGACGCCGGTGACACGACGCGACGTTACGAAGTCACGGCCAGCAAGGCCGGTCGCCGGGTCGAGATCACCGTCGGACGCGGCGTTGTCGAGGTCACTGAGGTTACGCGCAGCGGGACGCCGGTGCGAACCGCCCGGTTCATGGCGAGCCGGGTTCTGGCGCTGGTGGAGCATCCGGCTCCAGGCCCGTCCGCCCCGCCGGACGGCGCCGGCCCCGACGAGCAAGACAAGGAGGGACGCTGATGGCTCGACCCGTGTGGAGTGGCGCCATCACGTTCGGCCTGGTGAACGTGGGCGTCGGGCTGTATTCGGCCACCGACGAGAAGTCCGTCTCGTTCCACCAGTTCGAGAAGGGCAGCGGAAAGCGCGTCCGCAACAAGCGGGTGGCCGAGGGGACCGACCGCGAGATCGACTACGACGACGTGGCAAAGGGATACGAGACCGAAAGCGGCGACCACGTACTCGTCACGCAAGAGGAGCTCGAGAGCGTCGCGCCCGAGACGTCACGCTCGATCACGATCGACGACTTCGTCGAGCTCGCCGACGTCGACCCGGTCTACTTCGAGCGCTCGTACTACCTCGCGCCCCGGGACGAGCAGAACGAGCATGCCTACGCGCTGCTGAGGGAGGCCATGAAGCAGGCCGGGCTCGCTGGCATCGCCACACTCGTGATGCGCAACAAGCAGTACCTGGCGGCCATCCGGGCCCGGGAAGACGTGCTCGTGCTGAACACGATGCACTTCGCCGACGAGGTCCGGGATCCGCGCGAGACGGTGGGGTCGCTGCCGAGTGAGCGGAAGCTGCCGAAGAAGGAGCTCGACACGGCGATCCGCCTGATCAGCGAGCTCACGGTCGACTGGGACCCGGCGCGGTACCACGACACGCATCGCGAGCGGGTGCTCAAGCTCATCGAGCAAAAGGCCAGCGGCGAAGAGCCGGAGGTCGTGGAGGCGGAGGAGCCGCAGGAGAACGTGATCGATCTGGTCGCCGCCCTCCAGGAGAGCATCGAACGGGCTCGCGGGGACGGCAAGCGAGGCAGAAGCGGCCGCGCCCGGTCCGCTTCCAAGCGACGCAAGGACGGCAAGCTCGGCGACCTGAGCAAGAAGGAGCTGTACGACCGCGCCAGCGATCTGGACATCTCCGGCCGGTCCTCGATGTCGCGGGACGAGCTCGAACAAGCGGTCGCCAAGGCGTCGTAGCGATGCCGGAACTGCCAGACGTCGAAGGCTTCCGCCGCGTCCTCGACCGTACCCGCTCAAGCCGGATCGAAGCGGTTCAGATCCGCGACGCCGGTGTGTTGCGGGACGTTTCGGCGCCGAAACTGCGGCGCACGCTCCGCGGCCACGCATTCGGCACCCCGCGGCGGCACGGTAAGTGGCTGATCGCACCGGTACGGCAACCGAAGCGGCGTCACCGCAAGGCCGAGCCGAGCCTGCTGTTCCACTTCGGCATGACAGGCGCCCTCCACTGGTTCACCGGCGACGCCGAGCCGCTGCACCAGCACGACCGGATCGTCGTCCGTACCGACCGTGGCGAGTTGCGCTACCGCGACATGCGCAAGCTCCAGGGCGTCCGGCTGGCCGCCGACGACACTGACGTGGAGACGCTCCTGAGGGACGCGGGGCCGGACGCCGCCGACGTCTCATTCGAGGACTTTGTGCAACGCCTCCAGCGAAAACGGCAGCTCAAGCCGGCGTTGATGGACCAGTCCGTGCTGTCCGGGCTGGGCAACCTGCTGGTGGACGAGATCCTCTGGCGGGCTCGGATCCACCCGGAACGGCCGATGGCTGAACTGTCACGGTCGGAGTACCGGCGGATCCACCGCAGTATGAGAACGGTGCTGCGCCAGTCGATACCGACGGGACGGGTGCCTCCACGGCCGTCGTGGCTCACCGGTCGTCGCGATGACCAGGACGCCCAGTGTCCGCGCTGTGGCACCAAACTGCGGCACACGCGAGTCGGCGGCCGCCATACCGCCTGGTGCCCGCAGTGCCAGCCGTCCTGAGGTATGCGCGGCCCAGAGATGATCTACGGGGTGGGCGCGACGCCGGGGCCGCCTACGAGGGACGGGCGTCGCCCTCCTGACGGGACGTCGTGTCGAGCCGGTAGTACGTGCTGAGATCGCCGTCCTCAGTCCGTTCCTGGTAGACGAAGCGGAGGTCGGCCGTCATGAAGGTGGTCAACCAGTCGTCCCACGACACCTGCTCGCCGTCCCGCGAGGCACCTCGGACGTCCAGGCGTAGCTCGTCGAGACGATCCGCGCTCCACCGCCCTGGCACCACCACCGGCACCGCGTCCCGTTGCTGTGCCCAGGCCATGATCGTCCGCGTATCTCTGGTGACTAGCATCTGCCCCGGGAAGTCTTCGTGCTCCTCTGGCGTTGTAATGGTTTTCCAGGCAGACTGCTCATCAGTTTGCGCGGTCTGCGGGTCCATGCCAGGCCCGGCGGTGCCAGAACGCCGGCCGCGGCCAGGCTGCCGGTTCGAATCAGTCACGAGATTTGCTCTGCCCCAGCGTGCGGGCACTAAACGCGCGCGAACATACCCCCGACTAGCGGGAACCGCGGCGGGTATCGACACAAGGAGACAGCAATAGGAGACGTGAGCACAGTGAATGGGATCGACAGCGGCACTCGCACCGTTCAGCGGCGCGAACCGTATCAAGTAGAGGGTGACTACGACCTGGTCGGTCAGTACCTCAAGCAGATCGGCTCGACCCCCCTGCTCAGCGCCGACGAGGAGGTTGAGCTGGCCAAGCGGATCGAGGCCGGCGTCTACGCCGAGGAGCTGTTGCGCCAGGCCGACGCCGGAGAGCGCGAGAAACTCCCGGCGAAGCGAGCCGAGTTGGAGGCGCTGGTCCGCGACGGCGAGCGTGCCAAGGATCACATGATCCGCGCCAACCTGCGGCTCGTGGTCTCGGCCGCGCGTAAGTACTACCGCAACGTCGGGGTGTCCTTCCTCGACGTGGTGCAGGACGGCAACCTCGGCCTGATCCGGGCGGTCGAGAAGTTCGACTACCGGAAGGGCTTCAAGTTCTCGACCTACGCCATGTGGTGGATCCGCCAGGCGATCGAGCGTGGCCGCGCCGACCAGGCCCGGACCGTCCGGCTGCCGGTGCACGTCATCGAGGATCTGTCCAAGCTCGGCCGCGTCGAGCGAAAGCTCCAGGTCGAGCTGGGCCGTGACGCCACGGTTGATGAGATTGCCCGCACGGTGGAGATGCCGCCTGAGCGGATCGAGTACTTGCGTCGCATCTCCCGTGACGTGGTGAGCCTTGACCTGCCCATCGGTGAGGACGGCGACACCAGGATCGGCGACCTGATCGAGGACACCACCGTCCTCCAGGCGACCGACGTGGTCGAGTTCCAGGCGCTCGGCGCAGAGCTGCGCTCGCTCGTCGACACCCTGGCCCCGCGCGAGGCGATGATCGTCAGCCTCCGGTACGGCCTGCACGACGGGCGCGAGCACACGCTCCAGGAGGTCGCCGACTATGTCGGCCTGACCAAGGAGCGGGTGCGCCAGCTGGAGAAGGAGTCGATCCAGCACCTCCGCGACCCCGAGCGCCACGAGCCCCTGCTGGCCTGGGCCAGCTGAGGTAGCGCAAGTGCCGGGTAAGCACGACCGCCGGGTGTCGGTACTCGGGTAACGGGTATCGGACGGCTATGGCCGACCGACTCGCCGAGTACCGGCGCCGGCGCTCGTTCGGCAAGACGCCGGAGCCGCAGGGTCGTTCGCGCAAAAAGTCTCACGGCAATCGGTTCGTCGTCCAGGAACACCATGCCCGGCGCCTCCACTGGGACCTGCGCCTTGAGCACGACGGGGTGCTCCGCTCGTGGGCGCTGCCTCGGGGCATTCCCGACGATCCCGACCAAAACCGGCTCGCGGTACAAACCGAAGACCATCCGCTCGACTACCTCGAGTTCGAGGGCGAGATCCCCGAGGGCGAGTACGGCGCCGGCACGATGGCCATCTGGGATCGCGGAACCTACGAGGCGGAGAAGTTCGGCGACGACAAGGTCGTGATGCGGCTGGACGGCGAGCGCGTCCATGGCATGTACGCCCTGTTCCGGACCAAGAAGGACTGGCTCATCCACCGCATGGATCCGCCCGAGAACCCCAGCAACCCCGAGCCTGGCTCGATCACGCCGATGAAGGCGACTCTCGCCGATCTGCCGTCCGACGATGAGCGCTGGGGTTTCGAGATCAAGTGGGACGGTGTCCGCGCGATCGCGCACTGCGAACCCGGCCAGATTCAGCTGATCAGTCGCAACCAGCGCGACATCACCGACCAGTACCCCGAGATCGGGCGGATGAGCCGCCAGCTCGGCTCTCGCAAGGTCGTCCTGGACGGTGAGCTGGTCGCGTTCGACGACGAGGGTAGGCCCAGGTTTCAGCGGCTGCAGCCTCGCATGCACGTCACGTCCGAGGCCGAGATCCGGCGCCGGCAGCACCAGACTCCCGTCACGTACGTGATCTTCGATCTGCTGTACGTCGACGGCCGGTCGCTGCTCGACGAGCCGTACGAGGCCCGCCGGAGGGCGCTCGACGAGCTTGACCTGGGCGGGCCGAGCTGGCAGGTGCCGGAGTACCACCGCGGTGAGGGCTCGGCGCTGCGCGAGGCGAGTCGCGAGCAGGGCCTGGAAGGGATCGTCGCCAAGCGTCTCGACAGCAAGTACCGGCCCGGGCGCCGCAGCCGGGATTGGCTCAAGGTCAAGAACGTCCGCGGTCAGGAGGTCGTGATCGGCGGCTGGCTGCCGGGCAAGGGCCGGCGCGAAGGCCAGCTCGGGGCGATCCTCGTGGGGTACTACGTCGACGGCGATCTGCGGTACGCCGGCAAGGTCGGCACCGGCTTCGACGCCGACGCGCTGAAGCTGCTGCGTGAGCGGCTCAAGCCGCTTGAGCGCAAGAGCAGCCCGTTCACCGGCCGGCAGCCCGAGAAGGGCGCCGTCTTCGTCCGGCCCGAGCTGGTGTGCGAGGTGACGTTCAGCGAGTGGACGCATGCAGGCACCCTGCGCCACCCGTCCTACCAGGGCCTGCGCGAGGACAAGCCTCCGACCGATGTCGTGAGGGAGGAGACGGCATGACGACTCGCACCAAGCTGGCCGAAGGCACGGTCGAGATCGACGGCCGGGAGCTCGAGCTGTCCAACTTCGACAAGGTGCTGTACCCGAAAACCGGGACGACCAAGGGCGACGTCTTGGAGTACTACCGCGCGGCGGCTCCCGTCCTGCTCCCCCACCTCGCCGGCCGGCCGCTGACGATGAAGCGGTACCCGGACGGTGTCGAGGGCTCGCACTTCTACGAGAAGCAATGCCCGCCCTGGCGTCCCGACTGGGTCTCGACCGCGGCGGTATGGACCGAGCGCAAGCAGCGGGACATCGACTTCTGCGTCATCGACGACCTGCCCACTCTGCTGTGGGCGGTCAACCTCGCCGACCTGGAGATGCACGCGCTGCTCGCCCGGGCCGAAGACCTCCAGCAGCCGACCATGGTCGTGTTTGACCTCGATCCGGGCGAAGGGGTCGGGCTGGCCGAGTGCGCCGAAGTCGCGGTGTGGCTCCGCGACGTTCTGGACCATCTCGACCTGAACGTGGTGGTTAAGTCGTCCGGGTCGAAGGGCCTGCACCTGGCGATTCCGCTGAACACCGGCACCTCCTACGAACAGACCAAGCCGTTCGCCAAGGCGTTGGCCCGGCTGGCTGAGCGGGAACGCCCGGACGAGGTCGTGTCGAAGATGACCAAGGAGAAGCGGCGGGGCAAGGTCTTCGTCGACTGGAGCCAGAACACCGCTCACAAGACCACGGTCGTGCCGTTCTCCCTCCGGGCTCGCGAGCGTCCCACCGTGGCCGTCCCGCTGGAGTGGTCCGAAGTGGAGGCCGTCGTCGAGGGCTCGTCCGAACCGGACGACCTTCTGATGGTGACCGATCAGGTGCTCGAGGAGTTCGACGCGCGCGACGCGCTGGCCGAGCCCCTGTTGACCGAGCAGCAGCAAATCCCGGACCTGGAGGAGATGTTCGGATGACCGAGACCATCAGGCTTGGCACCGTCGCCGGCGTCCGAGTCGGACTGCACTGGAGCGTGCTCGGCATCGTCGCGCTCCTGCTCTTCTTCTTCGCCGGCGTCACCTTGCCCATGCAGTTCCCGGACCAGTCGGCGGCCGCGTATGTGATCGCGGCGCTGCTCGCCACCGCACTGTTCGTCCTCTCGCTGCTGGCTCACGAGGTGGGCCACGCGGTCGTGGCCGTGCGCCACGGCATCGAGGTCGAGGGCATCACTCTCTGGTTGCTCGGCGGGGTGGCCCGGTTGCGCGGCGAGGCCTCCAACCCGGGCATGGACTTCCGCATCGCCGCCGTCGGCCCGGCCATCAGCCTGGCACTCGGTGCCGGGTTCACCGTCACGTCCTGGGTGCTCTCGGGAGCGCAGGCGCCCGAGCTGGTCACCGGAGTCGTGAGCTACCTCGGCGTCATCAACATCCTGCTGGCGGTGTTCAACCTGATTCCCGCCGCCCCGCTCGACGGCGGCCGCATCCTGCGCTCGGCGCTGTGGGCCTGGCGCGGAGACCGGGCCGAGGCCCAGATCTGGGCCGCCCGCGCGGGCCGGGTGTTCGGCTTCATGCTGGTCGCGCTCGGAGTCTTCGGCGTGTTCGCCGGCACCGGCGGCGGCCTGTGGTGGGTCTTGATCGGCCTGTTCATCATCACCATGGCGTCGGTCGAGGAGAACTACGCGCGAACAAGTGCCGTGCTCGGCGGGTTGCGCGCGCGCGACATCATGACGTCGGACCCCGACACCGCCGATCCTGGCCACAGCGTGGCCGACTTCGTCCGCGACGTGGTGATGGCGCGCCGCCATTCCGCCTTCCCGCTGGTCGATCCGAGCGGTGAGGTCGCGGGGATCGTGACGCTGAACCGCATCCGTGGTCTTCCGCAGGATCGTCACTCCAGCACCACCATCGGCGAGATCGCCTGCCCGACCGACGAGGTCCCGATCGCGCGACCGGACGAACTGGTCTCGGAGCTGCTCGTCCGCCTCGGCGGATGCGCCGACGGCCGCGCGT
This sequence comes from Jiangellaceae bacterium, assembly GCA_030146385.1. GTDB lineage: Bacteria > Actinomycetota > Actinomycetes > Jiangellales > Jiangellaceae > JASLBX01. The sequence goes on from JASLBX010000053.1 coordinate 7,066, forward strand.
TGGTCATGGCCGGCGACCAGCTGGTGGGCATCATCTCGCCGAGCGACATCAGCCGCGCGGCCGCGCTTCGCGGCATCGGCATCCAGTCGTTCGACGGCGCCGACCTGGCCAGGTCCAGCGGTCCTTGGCGATGACTGAGGCGGAGGACAGTCTCCCAGCACTACCGAACTTGATCATCATCGGTGCGATGAAGTGCGGGACGACGGCCCTGCACGGGCTGCTGGACCGCCACCCCGACATCGCGATGGCCGGGGGCAAGGAGCTCAACTTCTTCTTCGGCCCGGCCAACTCTCCAGGTAAGGACGCCGTGTCGACCTGGCATCGAGGGCCCGACTGGTACGCGCGCCAGTTCGACGGCCGGGCCGTCGTCCGTGGTGAGGCCTCTCCGGGTTACACGTCCCCCGACCATCCGGAGGCGGCGGGACGCATGGCGGCCGTCGTACCGGACGCTCGCCTGGTGTACCTCGTCCGCGATCCGATCGAGCGGGCCGTGTCGCAGTACCGCCACCACCGTGCCGACGGCTCCGAGTCGCGCCCGGTGGCCGAAGCGCTCCTGGATCCGGGGAGCCAGTATGTCGCCCGCGGCCGGTACTACGAGCGCCTCGTCCCGTTCCTCGAGCACTTCGCGCGCGGGCAAATCGTGATCATTGCCCAAGAGGACCTTCTCGCCGAGACCGATGCCTGTCTGAAGCAGGTCTGCCGGCTCCTTGACGTGGAGCCGTCGGACCAGCTGGCTCCGGTGACGCAGCGGTGGAACGTGTCGCCCGGTGCTGAGGTGGCCGTACCTCGGCCGGTGCGGGCCCAGCTCGAGCGGGCGTTCGCGGACGATGTGGCCCGCCTCCGCGAGCTCACGGGCCAGGAGTTCGCTCACTGGTCGATGTGACGCGTCATTACCGGTTTGGGGTGCCGTATGCCGGGAAGGCACCATGCATGGTGGTTGTCACTCGCGACCATCAAGCCGGCCACGGCCGGCGGAGCGACGGCGCCGGCTCCGTGACCGCGCTCGTAGCCTTGCGCAAGTCACACGGAAGGCAGTCAATATGAACCTGTTCGCCACCCATCCGCCACCCGGGCCGGATCCCGACCCGACCCCACCAACCCGCCCGATGCCTGACCCGACGCCGCCAGGCCCGGCGCCCGAGCGTCCCGTACCACCGGCACCCATGCCCGAGCCGAGCCCGACCGGCCCGCCACCGGGTCCGGCCCCCGAGCCAGAGCCCCGTCCCGAACCAATCCCCTGAGGTCACCTGATCGCATTTTGGTCACCTGATCGCCGCGGTGCTGGCGATCAGGTGACCTAACTAAGCCACTAATCGGCCATATCGCTGGACGGGCGTGAAGAATGCCGGACGGGTCTTGGTTTGCCGTTCGATTTAACCGACATAAGTGCATCCTGATCAAGATCGGTCCGGCGTTCTTCACACCTCTTCACCGCCGGACCCTTCTCAAGACCGAAGATCATCGGCATGATCACCCGCCATGGATGTGGCCCAAGCAATCACCAAGCTGGGTGGGACCGCTCGCTGGATCGAGCTTCGCGAGTACGTGTCCCAGCGCGCGCTCGAACGAGCAGTGCGCGACAAGGCCATTTCCCGAATTGGGCGGGGCGTCTACCGGTTGCCCAACCTTCCGAAAACCGACGCCACTCTGCCGGGCGTCTACTCGCACGTCACCGCCGCCGAGTCCTGGGAGCTCGGTGTGCTCCACAAGGCCAAGATCACCCACATCACGG
>JASLBX010000083.1 GCA_030146385.1 Jiangellaceae bacterium
TGGGCGGTGATCGAGGTCAACACTGCGATGTATGCGTCATATGCGGAGCGCCCCTTGGCGGTAAGCGACAGCCAGGTTCTCGGTCGCTTGCCGTGATAGCCCTTGCGGACATCGAGGTAGCTGGCTTGCTCAAGGGTGGCGATGTGTTTGGACAAGAGTGAGTCGCTGACCTCGACGATGTCCCTGAGCTGTCCGAACTCGATGGACTCGGCATGGGCCAGGGCCGCCACCATCGATAGGCGGACGGGAGTGTGGATCAGCTCGTCGAGCTGGTGCCGCGGGTGGCTCATGAGCAGACAAGCGGCCGAAGTCAGGGCGGCTCGAAGCCATCCATGACGCGCGTCTCGGCCGTGACGTGGTCGTCCCGGACGAACACGACCACGCCGACGGCAGTCAACACGAATCCGGCCGTTGCCGCCTAAGCGCAGGTCAGTGGTCGTTGTGGCTCTTCAGGTCGGACGAGGCTGGTTCCTGCCCGGGTTCGGTCACAACGAACTGGCCCATCATGCCCTCGTCCTCGTGGCGAAGCAGGTGGCAGTGGAACATGTACGGTGCGCTCGGGTCGGCGTAGTCGGTGAATTGCATGATCAGACGGATCGGGGTGCGCGGCGGCACAAGGAGGGTGTCCTTCCTGCCGGACAGTTCGGGTGGTGGCGGTGCGCCGTCGATGTCGAGGACCTGGAACTGGACGTCGTGGATGTGGAAATTGTGGATCTGACCGTGCACGTTCTCGATCTGCCAGATCTCGGTGGTATCCACGGTGACCACCTCGTCGATCCGGTCCAGGTCCATCTCCTCACCGTTGATGCGGCGGGAGCGCAGCTCGAAGTGGCGGGTTGTCACTGAGTCTTCCGGGTCGAGGCGGGGAATGTCGACAAGCCGGTCCGGTACTGGCGGCGAGCTCTCTAGGGTCGCCCCGGCTCGTAGCCCCAGGACGTCGAAGGAGTCCTCGCCGCCAGCTTGCCGGTTGGAGGTGCCGTCCAGGCCAAGCTCGGGTGGATAGGAACGCAGGACCACGTCCTCGCCGGGCCGCATAGTCACGACGATCTCCGCGCGCTCACCGGGCGAGAGCCGCACCCGGTCGGTGTGGTGCGGCTCGGTCAGTAGGCCGCCGTCGGTGCCGATCAGCGCGAAGTCGCGGTCGTCGGAGAACCCGAACGAGTAGGTGCGGGCGGTGGATCCGTTGAGTAGCCGCAGCCGGACCCGGTCATGCCGAACCTGGTGGTACGGGCCGATGGTGCCGTTGACCGCGATGGCGTCGCCGAACATCCCGGGATTCTGCCGATGACCGTCGATCAGCTGACCATCGCTGTCGAACGTCTTGTCCTGGACAATCACTGGAATGTCGTCCACACCGTAGTCGCGGGGCAGATCGAGCTCTCGCTCGAGGTCGTCGTCGACGATGAACAGTCCGGCCAGGCCACGGTAGACGTGGGTCTCGGTCTCACCGTGCGGATGCGGGTGGTACCACAGCGTCGCGGCGGGCTGGCCGATCTGCCAGCCGGGTGACCACGTCTCCCCGGGCTCGATCATCTGGTGCGGTCCGCCGTCGGCCGTGGCGGGCAGGTGCATGCCGTGCCAGTGCATGGTGGTGGCCTCGTCCAGCGCGTTGTGCAGATTGATCTGAATGCGCTCGCCACGGCGTGCACGCAGCGTCGGGCCGAGGTAGTCCCCGTTAATGCCCCAAGTCGCAGTCGTTTGACCTGGGACGAACTCATGCGAACCGGCCTGCGCGGTCAGGTCGAACACCCGCCGGCCCTCGCCGTCCACAGTGGACTCGGCCAGCGGCGGGATGGCCAGCTCCTGGGTGAACTCCACCTCACCGACAGTGCTGACCTGCCGGCCGCGGACGGACTCGACAATTCCGCACCCGCCGAGCACGACAGCCAGGACAGCCGCCAGGGCTGTCGCCTCGGTGGCGGCCGACCAGCGAGGCCGTCGTCTTAGTGCCATACCGGCGAAACTACGAAGCAGCGGGCGGGCGCAGAACCTGGCCAGCCACCGACCTGCGGACGGAAATCCGCACCCACACAAGCGGGCCGCCCGGTGCCTACCGGTGGTTAACCGGATGGTCGTTCAGCGGTCGCGACCGTGAGGTGCCTGGCGCCTGCCCCGACATGGATGTCGTAGCCACCAACGCCGCCTGCCGGCGGCGACTCCATCCGGACATCTCCGCCGACGGCGCCAAACAGCTGGCCGTCGAACACCAGCTGAGCCGCGCCTCGCTGCACGTTCAGCCGCGCGGCCGCGGTGGACGGGCGGACGATCATCACGTGGCTGGCGCCGCCGCCGATCCGGACTGGAACCCAGCCGGCAGGTTGGGATACCCGCAGCGTCACCAGGTTCGCGCCTTGTTCGATGTCGAAGGATGCGAGTGGTACGTCAGTGAGGTCGGCGTCGAGCTTGTGTGCGCCGCCTTGGACCTCGACGGCCCAGCGCACCGTTGGGGCGAGTGCAACCTCCCCGCGGGTGCGCAGGTGGCTGTACCGATATCGGACTCGGACGGTGCCACCGGCAACCGAGATGGCCGGTCGAGGATCCTCGAACCGGGCGGTGAACAGCCGATCGGGTGCCTGCTCGGAGTGGATCACCAGATCGGCTGCGCCTGGCGTGACTGTCAGGACACTGCTGGAGACACCTCCCCGGTCCGCGGTGTGCTCGTGCCGCCTCATTCCGCAGTCACAGGGGGTGGGGCGGTGTACGCGGACGCCGGATTTCCATACCCCAGCACATCATGTCGATCGATCACTCGTACCACGGTACGAATCCCAAGGGACGCGGGGAATCCGGTGAGCACCCTACCTGGCGGAGAGAAACCGCAGGGTGCCCACGAGCGCCAGGCGTCATGGGTTTGGTGGCTCATCCCGGAGGTAGGTCAGCACGGCGGCCACCCGGCGGCTGATCTGGGAATCTTCGAGCACGCCGAGCTTGAGGAAGATCGAGCTGACGTGCTTCTCGACGGCGGACTCGGATAAGTGCAGCGCGGCGGCCACACCTTGGTTGTTCTTGCCCTGTGCCATCGCTCGCAGCACGTCGAGCTCGCGTGGAGTAAGGTGCCGCAGCGGCGAGGCCGCCGCGTCGGTGCGGGACTCGACGAGCGCTTCGACGACCCTGGGGTCGATGGTCGACCCACCGTTGGCGACGGTGTGCAGTGCCGCCAGGAGCTCCTCGAGGTCGCCGATGCGCTCCTTGAGCAGGTAGCCGAGCCGGTCCGTGCCGTCCCGGAACAGTTCCAGGGCGTATCCGCCGTCGACGTACTGCGACAGTGCGATCACCCCGACGTCCGGAAAGCCGCGGCGGATCTCGTGGGCGGCCCGGATCCCTTCGGTCGAGTGAGTGGGCGGCATTCGAATGTCAGTGATCACGATGTCGGGACGATGGTGGTCAACGGCGGCGAGCAGCTCCTCGGCATTCCGGGCGGTGGCCACGACGTCCACCTGCCCGGTGTCCTCGAGCAGGCTGCGCGTTCCCTCGCGGACCAGATAGTGGTCGTCGGCCAGCACTGCGCGCAGTCGGTCAGGCATGACGGTCAACCATTCGGGCCGGCAAGGCGGCGCGCAGGGTGGTGCCGTCCCCGGTTCGGCTGTCGATATTCAGCTCGCCGCCGAGCGATCCGAGCCTATCCCGCAGCCCGATCAGCCCCGAGCCAGGTGGCGTCGCCGGGTCACAACCGCGTCCCCTATCGGTGACCTCGACGATGAGCTGTCCGTCGCCCATGTCGAGCTTGACCGTCGCCCGGCCCGTCCCGGCATGTTTCAGGACGTTGGTCAGTCCTTCGGACGCCACGTAATAGGCGGCCTCCTCCACCGCGTCGGGGAATCGTGCGTCGCGCAGTTGGGGCGCCACCTCGACGTGGACATCGATCGGCAGCAAGCCGGCCTTGGTCCGCAGCGCCTCCACCAGGCCGTGGTGCGACAACACCGGAGGGTGGATGCCCCGGCTCAGCTCCCGCAGGTTTTCCAGGGTGCGGCGGGCGTCCTCTTGCAGACCAGCGAGCGTGGCCTCAGCCCGGGAGGGATCTCGGACGAGCTGGTTTCGTGCCAGCCGGATCTTCGCGATCGAGGCGATGATCTCCTGCTGCACACCGTCGTGAATGTTGCGTTCGATCCGGTGTCGTTCCTCCATCTGCGCCTGGACCAGCCGGCTGCGGGACGCAGCAAGCTCTTCGGCCTGCCTGCCGAGCTCATCGAGCCGGCTGGCCAGCTCGGCGGCCAGCCGGATGCTGCGGACTGCAAGTGCCGCCTGTCGGCCCACCGTCGCCACCAGGGTCTCGTCGGCCTTGGTCAGCTCACCATCCCGCTTCGGGCCGCACTCGAGGAACCCCACTGTCTCGCCACCGTCGGTCAGCGGAACGACGAGATCGGGGGCGGCTGACTCGTCCTCCCCGATGCCGACCACGGCCACCGGATGGCTCGGACCGTCCCCGTTGGCCGACAGCGACATTCGCGCCCACTCCAGTTCAAGACTGTCGACCACGGTGCGCACCAGGTTGGCGCCAAGCTGGGACGCATCGTGAGCATCCTCCAGCGTGTCGCCGACCCGCCGCAACACCTCCGTGCCGGCGACGCTGCGGCCGAACACCCACCGCCTGGCCCAGGTGTCCAGCCGTGCACGCGCCGGGTAGAACGCCACCACGGCCACGAGCGTGACCAACACACCCACGCCCACCGAGACCCGCTGACCAGCGGCCAGCCCGAGGAGCCCGGCCAGCCCCAGATAGGCCATCGCGATCAGCACCGATGCGCCACCGAACAGGATCGACCGCCGCACCCACAGATCGATGCCCAGCAACCGGTGACGCGCCACCGCGACCAAGATGCTGACCGACAACAGGACCAGCCCCGGGATCAGGCCAAAGAACACGAGCCGTGTGCCAAGCGCCGCCGGCAGGAGATCGAGCTGCTCCAATGACCGGTATGTCGCGTCCAGCACTGTCAACGTCGCGGCGGCGGCCAGTGGCCAGCGGAATTGCCGTCGAGCATCCGGCGAGGCACGGCGGTAGCGGACCACCATCGCCACCACGCCGACCGCCCACAGCACGACCCGCCAGTTGTAGGCGACCTCCGCCAGTACGCCCGGCGGGGCCAGACCGGACACGAACACGGGGTTGACCACGTCTGGGCCCGTCCAGCTCGGGAAGAACAGCAGCCTTGGCCGGGACACCAGCAGCGTTGCCGGCACGACGGCGACGAACAACCAGAGCGCCAACAGCACCCGCCGCTGGTACGGGTAGCGGTAGTTGTCGTCCGGAAACACCACCAGCACCGAAGCGATCGCCGCGGCCGTGGCCAAGATCGTGACCTGCAGGACCAGGGCGCCGGCCGCCCACCAGCCCACGCCCACGTCCCCCAGCTGCGGCAACAGCCTCCTGGCCACCGTCTCGATCGCAATCAACGACCCGGCAGCGGCAAGCCAGCGCGCGCTGAGATGGTCAGGATGCGCCAGCACGGCGAGCAGCCCGACGAAGTAGAGCGGCGCCACAGCTCCCCACGCCCAGGCTTGAGCGATAGTCGAGCCGTACAGATGCGGCATCATGAACGCGAGCACACCGGTCACGAGCAGGCAAACCGCACCCGCCGCTACCAGTGCACGGTAGGCGTAGCCAGCCAGCGCCGCTTTGGCCATCACCTCATGCTAGGCCCGATGCCATCTCGCACCAGCGAGAGAAACCGCACACAACGCTGCGGATATCCCCACTCGAGTCGGTGACGTCTCCATTCCGAGAGGCAACGATCAAGCCGGCGCTGCGATGATCACGAGGTCGCGGTTTCGGTTCCTCTTCATCGTGACCTCATTTCTCGGTGATGGTGCCCGTGCGCGCCGGACGCTGCCATTGCCGTCCGATCCGCTGTTAGGGCGTCAAGGGGAACGCCTGGGTCTTTCAGTGCTGCAACCTGGACGGGGGCGCCGGACCGGATGAGCCGCTCGACCGCCACCGGATCGGCGTGCCCGCCGGTATCGGTAGCCTCGGTCGAGCCCCCGTGGTGGTGCTCTGCGGCGTGGTCGTCCGCGCGCCCGGCACCGTTGTCGTGGCGACCGTGGTGGTGGTGTACGTGCATGTTCAGCACTGCGGTGACCTGGCCGGCCTCGTGCCAGAACGCGGTGAAAGCACGGGCGTCAAGGTCGCCGCGTAGGATCAGCTCACCGGGCAGGTCGGGGTCTCCCCAGAACTCCATCCCCGTGTCGTACTGGTCGGAGAAGTAGTACGGCAACGCGTCATAGGGACTGTCGTCGCCAAGCATGGCCCGCGCCGCGTGCGTTCCCTGCGCGAGCGCCGCTCCCCAGTGCTCTACGCGCATCGCGCGGCCGAGGCTGGGATGCGGGACGAGTGCGGCGTCCCCGGCCGCAAAGACCCGGGGATCGGTGGTCGCCAGCTGGTGATTAGCGACGATTCCGTGGGTGACCCGCAGCCCCGCCTCGCCAGCAAGCTCAGTGCGCGGTGTGACGCCAATCGCCACCACGACCAGATCGGCCTCCAGCCAAGCCCCGGACGCCGTCCGGGCCCGACGAACGGCACTGTCCCCATCGAAGGCGGCGATCTGGGTCGACGGCATCAGCGTCACACCGTTCTCGTGGTGCAGGCTGCGGTACACCTGAGCTATCTGTGGGCCAAGCGCCGTCTCGAGCGGCTGACGCCCGCGCAGCGCGAGCGTGACCCGATGGCCGCACAGGCGCAACGACGCGGCGACCTCCGAGGCGATCCACCCTCCGCCCACGACCAGGATCCGGTCCGCCTCCATGGCTCGGACCCGAAGGAGATCGGCATCCTCGAACGTGCGCAGCATCACCACACCGTCCAGGTCGCTGCCAGGTATCGGCAGCGTGCGGGGCGCGGCGCCGGGCGCGAGCAGCAACCGGTCGAATCCCAGTACCGCCCCATCGATGAGCTCAAGCCGACCATTCGCGAGGTCAACCCGGCGGGCTGCCACACCAGCGTGCTGCTCGATGTCTTGATCGGCCCAGTACTGGGCGGGTGAGACGTAGGCGCCCGCATGTTGGGTCTCGCCGCGCAGGTAGTCCTTGGACAGCGGGGGGCGCTCGTACGGCGGGTGCGGCTCGGCGCCGACCAGCATTACCTGCCCGTCGAAGCCTTCCTCACGCAGCGTGCGGGCCGCGGTGGCGCCGGCCAGGCCGGCACCGACGATGACAATTCGGTTCGGGTTGGACACGGGGGTCGTCACTTTCTCGTCGTGCGGATCTGTTCGGAGGCGTGTCAGCGAGCGCGAGAAGTGCGGGCCGCGTCCGCGCGTAACACGGCGCGGCCCACACCCAACTGGTTACCTTTCTGCCAGGGCCTGCGGGCGTAGATCGACCCGGCGCAGGAACTGGGCGTTGATCGCCACTATGATCGTGGACAGGCTCATCAGCACGGCGCCGAGGGCCATCGGCAGCACGAACCCGGCCCAGGCCAGCACGCCCGCTGCGAGCGGGATAGCGGCGAGGTTGTACCCCGCGGCCCACCACAGGTTCTGCAGCATCTTGCGGTAGCTGGACCGGGACAACTCCTGGACAGCGACGACCGCCTGTGGGTCCTCCGAGGCGAGCACGATGCCGGCCGACTCGATCGCGACATCGGTGCCGGCGCCAATCGCGACGCCGACATCGGCGCGGGCCAGCGCGGGGGCGTCGTTGACCCCGTCACCCACCATGGCCACGGTGTGGCCACGTCGCTGCAGATCCGTGACCGCGGTGTCCTTGTCCTCGGGGAGCACCTCGGCGAACACCTCATCGATGCCCAGATCGGCGGCGACCGCCTTGGCCACCTGCTGTGCATCGCCGGTGATCATCGCCACCTTCACGCCGCGCCGGTGCAGGGCATGGACCGCGGCCCGGGACTCCTCGCGGACCTGGTCTTCCAACGCCAGCGACCCGACGATCTTGTCGTCGCGGATGACGTAGAGCACGGCGGCGCCGCGGCACTCCCATTCGGAGATCGGCTCGCGCAGTGCTTCCGGGACCTGCGCGCCGCGTTCCCGGAGCAGTGCTGGCCCGCCGACCGCCATGGCTGTTCCATCCACCGTGGCCTCGACACCACGTCCGGTCATCGCGCGGAACCCGGTAGCGGTGGGAATCTCCACGCCGCGGCCGCGTGCAGCGGCCACGATTGCTCGGGCCAGCGGGTGCTCGCTGTCCGACTCGACCGCGCCGGCCCGCCCGAGCAGCCCGTCCTCGTCACCGTCCACGGCAGCGATTCCGGTCACCGCGTGCTCGCCCTTGGTCAGGGTGCCGGTCTTGTCGAACAGAACGGCATCGACGTTGCGCATCTGTTCCAACGCCAGCCGGTCCTTGACCAGGATGCCGCTGCGCGCCGACTTCGACGTCGAGATCGATGTCACCAGGGGGATCGCCAGACCCAACGCGTGCGGGCAAGCGATGATCAGAACCGTGACCGAGCGGGTCAACGCATTGTCTGCCTGACCGAGCAACGCCCACACCGCCACGGTCACCGCAGCCACCGACACCGCGACGTAGAACAGCAGCGCGGCAGCCCGGTCGGCCAGCACCTGAGTGCGCGACTTGGATTCCTGAGCCTCCGCGACGAGTCGCTGAATCCCAGCCAGCGCGGTGTCCTCACCGATGGCATCCACCGCAACGCGGATCGAGCTGTCGGTCACCACGCTGGCCGCAATCACCCGGTCGCCCTCGCCGCGTGGCACCGGGTTCGACTCACCGGTGATCATCGACTCGTCCACGTCCGCTGCGCCCTGGCTGATCACACCATCCGCTGGCACCCGGCCGCCCGGCCGCACCAGCACGACATCACCCACGGCGAGCTCGATGATGTGGACCGTTTCGACCTCACCGGACTCGGTTACCCGCTCGGCCTCGTCCGGCAGCAGTTCAGCAAGCGCCGCCAGTGCACCCTGCGCCTGTCCAATGGCCCGCATCTCCATCCAGTGACCCAACAGCATGATCACGATCAGCAGCGACAGCTCCCACCACACCTCGACCGCGAACAAGTCCAAGCTGGCCGTCCAGCTAGCCACGAACGCCACGGTGATCGCCATGCCGATCAACAGCATCATGCCGGGCTGCCGGCCCCGAATCTCGGCCGCGGCGCCGGCCACGAATGGCCAACCCCCATAGAAGAAGATCACCGTGCCGAGGATCGGGCCCACCCAGTCAATACCGGGGAAATCCAGCATGTAGCCGAACCAATCCATCACCATGTGACTCGTCGCCACCACCGGGATCGTCAGTACTAGCGAGAGCCAGAACCGATCCCGGAACATCGCCGGACTATGCCCAGCATGCTTGTCATGGCCCCCGTGATCATCGTGGCCGTGGGCGGGGTGGTGCCCGGTCGGCGAGCGGTCATGGTGGGCGTGACGTATCTCCGGCGATCGGCCATGCTCACCGTGGTCATGCAATGTCTTGATCGACTCATGGGTATCCATACGTGCCTCCTCAGCGTCGCTGAGACCCCAGACGAACGGCGGCTTGGTGGCCGAGTCAGCCGTGATCATGGTGGGATCTCTCGTGTGCTGGGTGTTGGGACTGTCGCCGCAAGGACTCCGCTGTCAGCCCGCCGCGTCGACGTATTGCAGGGTCGCTGCGTATGTGTGCATGTACGTCCCGAGCGTGGGCGAGTGGGTGGTCACAAGTTCGCGGAATGCGTTGACCGTGTCGAGGTTCGCCCAGCTGACTTGGTACTCCGCAGCGAGTGACAACCAGGTCACAGGGATAGTGCCAGCCTGGATCAGCCGCTGCACGGCGGCGTGGTGAGTTTCAAGCGTCTCGCCGGCGCTTGCATCGACGACGACGAAGACCTCGTAGCCGCTGCGTAGCGCCGAGAGGGCGGTGAGGAGGAGACACCCCTCGGTCATCACCCCTGACATCACTAGCTTGCGCCGGCCGGTGGCTTCGACAGCGGTCGAAAACTCCGGGGTGAGGAAGGCGTCGAAGTTGCCCTCGCGGACGATCACTGGAGTGTCGCCTATTACCTCTTTGAGCTCTGGCAACAGCGGTCCTGCTGGATCGCTGTCGGCTCCATTGGTGAGTATCAGGGGCATGTCGAACGTGATCGCAGTCTTGGCAAGAGCAACCGTGTTGTTCACGTGTGCAGCGACATCGTGTGACCGAAACAGGTTGGCCCAACCAATTGCGTGATCGATCATGACGATTGCACTGTTGGTCGGTGTGAGGTCGGACGTTGGCATGTCAGCGTTCCCTTCTCGCGAGGTGTTCTTGTTCGAGCTACTCATCTGAGGCATCCGCATGGTCATGCGGCCGAGAAGTTTCCACCCTGGTGAGGGTCTCGCGGACGATCAGGCGCCTCACGTCGTCAACGGTCGCGAAGTTCCTACCGTCCAGGAGGCGCCGGGTGACTCGCTGAAGCCAGCCGTCTCGCTCCTGAGCGTCATGAGGTGACCCGCTGCTGATCGAGGATGCTGGCCGCGGGCTCATCGGTCGTGGTCGAGTGGGCCGGTCGTGCGTTGGCGAAGATCGCCAGCAGGGCCATTACCATAGTCTCGAGGTCGACCGCGTTGCGGATCCAGCTGAGATTGACCCACGTCTGGGCGTTGCTCAGTTCGTCGGCGGTCATCGGCGTGCCCGGCGCACCTTCACCCCATTCGTTGATCAAAGGGACGAAGTAGGTGTAGGTCCACACCCGCTGCAGGGTCCACAAGATCAGCGCCGTCAGCATCAGCTTTCGGGCTCGGGGGTTGCTCCAGGTGAGCAGCAGCGCAGCCGGAACCAGAATCCATTCCAGCGGCGTGTTGAACAGGAAGAACGGCAGCGCTTCGGCATCGCCGACTGCGCCGCGGACCATGTCAGCGAACACTTGGGGCCGGCTGCCGAGCGCTGCATTCATCATTAGCAACGACAGGAATCCGACTCCTGTGATGAGTCCGGCGGCCACAACGGTGGCGAACAACGTGGCGTTGGCCCATCGTTGCCGCCGGGCCGGCGAACGGCTCATCCGTGCCGCGACATACACCAGACCTACGCCCCATAGGGCACCGACAACAGCGCCGAGGACGGCGAAGATGGGCCCGCCCAGACTGCCACTGGCTCCTCCGATGAGGCTGGTGGCAGCGACGGCCAGCAGAGCGGGCGCGTTGCGGAGGGGATACATTGCGGGTTCCTCTCTAGAAATGTCTTCTTGAACATATGACCGCGCCGGCCGGGCCAGAATGCAGTAGCCCCCCGGCCTGCGGACGGAAATCCGCACCTCTACTTGGTGGGCCGTCACGCGCCGACCGGTGGTGAAGCGGAAGGATGTCGTAACGTCCGGCGGCTGGGTCGCCCGGCGAGCCAAGTCGGATCTGTTCCGCCAACGGCGACGAAGCGCGGTTCATCGCCGGAGGATGGTGAGCCAGCTGGCGCGTCGAAGGTTGTGGGAGAGTCGATCCCGTGCCGCGTGTCGTTCTCCCCGATCCAACTGTCGTCCACCCGATGCCGGACCAGCCGCGCGTTGTGCTGCTGAAGCCGCTGGTCACCTCGCCGCTGATCGAGGTGGGTGAGTTCACCTACTACGACGACCCGGACGACCCGACCGCGTTCGAGAACCGCAACGTGCTGTACCACTACGGACCGGACCGGCTGGTCATCGGGAAGTTCTGCGCGCTGGGCGAAGGGGTGCGGTTCATCATGAACGGCGCCAACCACCGGATGGACGGGCCGTCAACCTTCCCCTTCCCGATCATGGGCGGCTCCTGGGCCGAACACCTCGACTTGATCACCGACCTGCCCGGACGCGGCGACACCATCGTCGGCAACGACGTCTGGTTCGGCTACCGGACCACGATCATGCCCGGCGTCCGGATCGGCAACGGGGCGATCATCGCCTCCGGCTCCGTCGTCGTCTCCGACGTCCCCGACTACGGCGTTGTTGGCGGGAACCCGGCCACACTCCTGCGACGGCGCTACGACGAAGACGACGTCCAACGGCTGCTGGCGCTCGCCTGGTGGGACTGGCCGCTACCGCATCTCACCAAGCATGTGAGAACCGTCATGTCGGGCACCGTGAGCGACCTTGAGGCGGTGGCGCCGCGAGTGCCGTAGCCGACATGACCGCGGGCGGTTGGCGGCGTTTCAGGCAGCACCCATCCTTCGGTGAGCGTGGCGTAGCCCGGCTCGGAGATCGTGAACGCCACCGGGTGCCCGGCACTCGCCGCGTAGTAGTTCACACACCGAACGGGCTGCGAGCCGCCGCACCCGCCGGGAGCGGATTTCCGCCCTGCCGTCGGCGGCCTGCTGGGTTCTCCCGTCGTCGTGCCGTCCGTACGGTCGTCGGCAGAACCGAAGGGGAGGTGACCCGCCATGACGTTGGCGCGTCTCCTAGATCACGTCACGGCCACCGATGCCATTCCCTGCCGGGTAGACCCCGATCTGTGGTTCGCCGAATCGCCGATCGATGTTGAGCTCGCCAAGACACTGTGTCACAGCTGTCCCCTCCGGCTGCCCTGCCTGGCCGGTGCGCGACACCGCGGCGAACCCTGGGGCGTATGGGGCGGAGAGCTGTTCGACGGGGGCATCATGGTGCCGCGCAAGCGTGGTCGCGGCCGTCCCCGCAAGGGTGACCTGGCCGGCTGACGTGCCGGCATGGTTCTCAGGCGGTCGGCGACTCTTCTCGTGGGGAGGTCAGGACGGCGGTCGCCCGCTGGCCGCCCAGCTACACGTCGAGGGTCAGCTCCGGGGCGCACCTACTCACACCACAAGATCTGCACCCCGGCCTGGAGCGGGATGTGTCGATGATGTCCACTGAGCTCGAGCAGACTGCGCGTACCCTCGCGTACCAGGTAGTGGTCATCGGCGAGGACCAGGCGGATCGGGTCAGGCATGACTTGTTCTCCGATGGTTTGGGGCATCACGCCTTGAATCGGTCTGCGTGGCACACGACCGTCTCGAGCATTCGCCAGTCCACGGCCGCTGGACGCCGTTGCCGTGGGTGGTCCGGGTTGGTGTCCAGAACGATGTACTCGGCACCAAGCTTTGCCAGCTCGTCGAGGTCGCTCAGTACCTGGGCCAGGTCTCCTTCGCCGACTCGGCGGTCGTCCTGGTCCAGCGCGGCCCCCGAAAGTCGCAGGCGCATCCGCGGGGACAACGCGGGGACGGGGCGACCCGTGGCTGCCGCCGTCGACCGTAGCGTCGGCAGCCCATGGGTGCGGAGCCAGCTGAGTTCAGCGTTGATGGGGTGCCACGCGTCGGCGAACGCAACGGCGCGGTGCAGCGCAGCGGTGCTGGTGCCGCCGACCCATATCGGGGGATGTGGCTTTTGGGCCGGCGAGGGAGCGGTGTAGATCTCGCCGAAGGACACGAACTCGCCGTTGTATGACGCAACCTCGGTCATCCACAGCTCACCAATGGCGGCGAGGTACTCGTCGGTGATTGCGCCCCGCCGATCGAATGGCACGCCGATGGCGGCGTACTCCTGCTTTGACCATCCGACGCCGACGCCCAGGACGAATCGGCCGCCGCTGATCTGGTCGATGGTCGCCGCCATGCGCGCGGTGAGCAAAGGGTTGCGGTACGGCAGGACTGTCACCGTGGTGCCGAGCTCGATCCGCTCGGTGATCCCGGCCAGCCACGCCAAGGTCGTGAACGGATCGTAGAACGGGGGCGGGTACAGCTCAGCGACGTCCGGCGTGACGGCCACGTGATCGGACATCATCGCCAGGTCGAAGCCCGCGCTGCCGGCGAACCGCACCCATTCCGCCAGCGACGCCGGATCGGTGCCGGGCCCGAAGTTGGGCACGTTGATCCCGAACTTCACCACTGCTCAGCCACCTTCGCCGCGAAACGAGTGAACGGCTCGTCCGCGCCCGGTGTCGGGACGTACCTGACAGCGTCACCGGCAAGGCCGCGCAACGCGGTCTGCATCGCCACCAGATCCGCGCGGGGTGGTCGGCCAAGGTCGGGAACGAACTCCTTCGGCGCCGCATAGACGATCCGGGCGGCTCCGGCGACAGTGCACACCGCGTGGCACATCGCGCACGGCTCGCAGCTGGACACCACGGTCGCGCCCGCGAGCTCGTGCATACGCAGCTCCCGGCAGGCCGCGCGGACCGCTGCAACCT
>JASLBX010000101.1 GCA_030146385.1 Jiangellaceae bacterium
GCATGTCCGGGTAGAAGTAGTTCTTCCGGGCGAACCGGCACCACTCGGCGATCTCGCAGTTCAGCGCCAGGCCAATCCGGATGGCCGACGCCACGGCATCCCGGTTCACGACTGGTAGCGACCCCGGCAGGCCCAAGCACACCGGGCACACCTGCGTGTTCGGCGGTGCCCCGTACTCGGTCCGGCAGCCGCAGAACATCTTCGTTTCTGTGCCAAGTTCGACGTGGACCTCGAGGCCCATCACCGGGTCGTACCGCATGATCGCCTCGTCGAACGACGGCAGCGCGGTCAATGTCGTCATTGCATCAGTCCTCGACGTCCAGCGCGGCCTTCAGGCTTCGCTCCTGCCTGACCTCACGCACGATCAGCGCGATGGCGGTCGCGATGGCGAGGGCGTGCACCACGGCGTCGAGCAGCTTGAGCTTGTCGCCCTCCGCCCGGGCCTGACGCAGCGACTTCAGCGCGGCGCTCACGGCTATGGCTTGGCCACCGAACCGGGCCAGTGTCTTGATATCCACTTATGCCACCTCCAACTCGGGTACCTGGGCGAGCAGTGGACCACCCCACGCCGACGCGAACGCCTGCTCAACAGCCGCCCCGAGGCGGTACAGCCGGTCGTCGGCCAGCACCGGAGCCATCACGTGCAGGCCGACCGGCAGGCCATCATCGTCCGCCAGCCCACACGGGAATGACGCGGACGCGTTGCCGGCCAGGTTGGACGGGATGGTGCACAGGTCGGCCATGTACATGGCCAGGGGGTCGTCGACACGCTCGCCGATGGGGAATGCCGTCGTCGGCGTGGTCGGCGATACCAACACGTCGACCTGCTCGAATGCCGCATCGAAGTCGCGGCTCACCAGGGTTCGCACCTTCTGTGCTTGCCCGTAGTAGGCGTCGTAGTAACCACTCGACAGCGCGTACGTACCCAGCATGATCCGTCGCTTGGCCTCGGCACCGAAGCCCTTGCCGCGGGTCAGGTTCATCACCTCTTCTGCGCTGCGCACGCCGTCGTCACCCACGCGCAGGCCGTACCGCATGGCGTCGAACCGCGCCAGGTTGGACGACACCTCGCTGGGCAGGATCAGGTAGTACGCCGGAAGGGCGTACTCGAAGTGCGGGCACGAGACCTCGACCACCTCGGCGCCGAGCTTGGCGAGCAACTCGACGGCATCCGAGAACCGAGCGAGGACGCCCGGCTGGTAGCCATCGCCGCTGAACTCCTTGACCACGCCCACGCGGACTCCGGTGAGGTCACCATCCGCGCCGCGCCGCGCCGCGCTCACCACGTCGGGCACCGGCTGGTCGATGCTGGTGGAGTCCATCGGATCGTGTCCGGCGATCACCGAGTGCAGCAGTGCGGCGTCCAGGACGGTGCGAGCGCACGGGCCACCCTGGTCGAGGCTGGACGCGCACGCCACCAGGCCGTACCGGCTGACCCCACCGTAGGTCGGCTTGACACCCACGGTGCCCGTGACGGCGGCGGGCTGCCGGATGGACCCACCCGTGTCCGTGCCGATCGCTAGCGGCGCCTGGAACGACGCCAGGCTCGCACTCGACCCGCCGCCCGAACCGCCGGGGATCCTCGTCAAGTCCCACGGGTTGCGCGTCGGGCCGTACGCCGAGTTCTCCGTCGACGATCCCATGGCGAACTCGTCCAGGTTGGTCTTGCCGAGGATGACGATGCCCGCCTCGCGCAGCTTGCGCGTGACCGTCGCGTCGTACGGCGGCCGCCACCCCTCGAGGATCTTCGAACCAACCGTCGTCGGCATGTCGGCAGTGGTGAACACGTCCTTCAGCGCAAGCGGGACACCCGCCAGCGGGCCTAACTCTTCGCCGGCCGCGCGCCGCTCGTCCACCGAGTGAGCCGCGGCGACTGCGCCCTCGGTGTCGACGTGCAGGAACGCATGGACGTGCTCGTCTACGGCTGCGATCCGTTCGAGATGCGCCTCGGTCACCTCGACGGCACTGGCCTCACCGCTGGACATCGCGTCCGCGAGCTGAGCCGCCGTCATCCGGGTGAGTTGTGTGCTCACGCTTCCTCCCCCAGGATTTTCGGGACGCGGAACCGGCCGTCCTCCGCGTCCGGCGCCTGATCGAGCGCCTGCTCCTGGGTCAGGCCCGGGCGCGGGACATCGTCACGGAACACATTGGTCATCGGCAACGCGTGGGACGTCGGTGGGATGTCGTCGGCGGCCACCTCGGACACCTTGGCGACGAAGCCCGCGATGGCGTCCAGCTGGCCCGCCAGATGGTCAAGTTCGTCGGGCGCGAGGTCGAGGCGCGCGAGCCGCGCCAGGTGCGCGGCTTCGTCACGGCTGATCGAGGACATGCGTGATCGAGCTCCTTGGCCTTGGTCGGCAACTGAACGATCCTACGGCGTCACAGAGAGGCAATGCGCACCGATATCCCTTCGGGTCCAGCTGAACGCCGCGGTTGCCTACTCTCCCCGTGAAGAACGCCGGACCAATCTTGAAACTGCGCCCGGAATATGTGGACTTGCGGCATTCAAATCAAGATCCGTCCGGCGTCTTCACGCTTACACGTTTCGAAAGGCGTCGCCGGCTTGCCAGCCGAGCACTCGCGATATATCGTTGACTCATCGCGACTGACACGGGAGCTATCAATGCATGGATCGCACGGACGGCGGCGCGGCGGTCACGGGTTCGGCCCGTGGATGATGTTCGGTAACTGGCCCGGCGGTAAGGCGCCGTGGGGCATGCCGCCCTGGATGGGCCCGGGCGGACCTGGGCCCGGCGGGTGGCGTGGACCTCGCGCTCGCCGCGGCGACATCCGGGCCGCGATCCTGGCCGTGCTGGCCGAGCGGTCCGCCAACGGCTACCAGATCATTCAGGAGATCGCCGACCGGAGTCAGGGTGTCTGGAAGCCCAGCCCCGGCTCGATCTACCCGACGCTGCAGCAACTCGAGGACGAGGGTCTGGTCCGCGCCGCCGAGGAGGGCGGGCGCAAGGTGTTCCACCTCACCGATGAGGGCCGCCGCTACGTCGCCGAGCATGCCGACGAGGTCTCAGCGCCGTGGGCGGCGATGACCGCTCCCGAAGACGAGGACGAGCACGACCTCAAACCATTGATCGGCCAGACCGCCGCCGCACTATGGCAGATCATGGCCACCGGAAGTGCAGACCAGCAGGCCCGCGCCCGCACGGTCCTGTCGGACACTCGCCGTAAGCTGTATGGAATCCTCGCGGACGGCGACGATCATGACCCGCTCGACGATCTCGATGGAGGTGACGCTGTATGACCCAGATCCGCATCGGCGACACCGAGCGGGACGCCGCGGCCGCCGCGCTCGGCGAGCACTACGCCGCGGGCCGGTTGACCAAAGACGAGTACGACGAGCGAATCGACCGGGTCTGGGCCGCGAAGTACGAGGGCGACCTTGCGCCACTGTTCGGCGACCTGCCCCGGCGCAGCAGCCTGGCCACGCCGGCGCGAGGCGTCGCCACCACCGGCACCGGCCACTCCAGTCCCCGCCGCCGGCCCGGGCCGCCGCTCGGCTTCCACCCGCTGATGCTGCTCGGCCCGATCGTCGTCGCGGGAATCATCGCCGCGGCCGTCGTCGCCGGAGCGCCGTGGCTGTTCCTGCTGTTCTTCCTCTGGTGCTTCGGCGGGCTGGGCGGCCGCCGTCGGCACCACTGGGCGCACTCCAGGTAGGGCTAGCCCCACCCGGCGGCCCCCGGTGACCAGAGGGCACAGAGGCCCGCTGGCTCCGATGTGCCATGCCTCGCCAACGACGATCGTCGAGGCATGGCCACAGCCCTCCTAGAGCAGGCGCGAACCCGCTCGGACATCCCGCGAGTTCCGGCGCAGCGTTCGCCCCGACCACAACGTGACCGACTCATCGACCTGCTGCGAGCGGGGGCGATCGTGACGATCGTCTGCCTGCACTGGTTGATGCCGGTCATCTCGTACGACGACGGCGTCCTGTCGACCGAGAACGCACTGGCCACCGGTGGTGGCTGGGCGATCACATGGATCGCGCAGGTCATGCCGCTCATCTTCTTCGCGGGTGGCGCCGCGGCGACGATAAGCCTCGATGGCCGACGGCGGCAAGGCCCCGGTGCGGCTGTCGGATGGGTCACCGACCGGCTGTACCGGCTCGGAAGGCCCGCCATACCGCTGGCGGTCGTCTGGATCCCTCTCCCCCATCTCCTCATCGCCGCCGGCATTCCGGCGCAACCGGTAGAGACCGCATCCGCACTGGTGGGACGGCTGCTGTGGTTCCTTGCCGCGTACGTCCTGCTGATCATCATCACTCCGGCGCTCCTGCGCCTGCATGCCCGCATCGGTGGCGCAGCAATCGCCGTCTTCGCCCTGGGTGCAATCGCTTTCGACGCCGTGCGCTTCGGTTGGCTCGACGGCACCACCTGGCTTGGATACCCGAACGTCCTGCTGGTGTGGGGAGCCGTCTATCTCGTCGGAGTCCACTACGGCCGCGGGAATCGGTGGCGCCCTCGCGCCGCACTAGCCATCGCCGGAGCCGGGCTGCTGATCACGGCGCTGGCGGTCGCGGCCGGCCCGTACCCGGCCAGCATGATCGGAATACCCGACTCGCCCGCG
>JASLBX010000109.1 GCA_030146385.1 Jiangellaceae bacterium
GACTGGGGCCTGCCGTGCAAGCACCAGGCCGCCGTCCTCTACCTGCTGGCCGAGCGGTTCGACGACGATCCGTTCCAGGTCCTGCTATGGCGCGGCAAGGAGCGGGACGATCTGCTGGCTCGCCTTCGGGCCAGCGCGCCGGCGGCTGCGCCTGACGGCCCGCCGCCTGTCGTCGATACCCCGCTCGAGGATTGCGCGGACGCCTACTGGGAGCCGAGGGTCAGCCTGGTCCGATTGCGTACGCACGACCCGGCCCCGCCGTCACCACCCGACCTGGCACTGCGGCTCGCCGAACCACCCGCGACCCACATCCGCCGCCGACCGTTGGCCGACCTGCTGGCGCCCGTGTACGACCAACTCACCGGATCAGACGGCTGACTTGCGGAGGTCACTCGAGAGTCGGGCCGCCCACCAGGTTCCTCGGTGCCGTACCACCCGCATGCGCCTGGTACGGCACCAATAGGCATGCTGAACGTGATCGAACTCAAGCGACTTCGTGCTCGCGGATGCGCTGGCTGATCAGCGCCGTGACGCCGTCGCCGCGCATGGACGCCCCGTAGAGCGCATCGGCGATCTCCATCGTGCGCTTCTGATGCGTGATGACGATCAGCTGGCTGTTCTCCCGGAGCTCCTCGTAGATCTCCAGCAGCCGGCCGAGGTTGACGTCGTCCAGCGCTGCCTCGACCTCGTCCAGCACGTAGAACGGGCTCGGCCGGGCCTTGAACAGCGCCACCAGGAACGCCACAGCCACCAGTGACCGCTCGCCACCCGACAGCAGCGACAGGCGCTTGACCTTCTTGCCGGGCGGGCGAGCCTCGACGTCAATGCCCGTGGCGAGCATGTCGTCCGGCTCGGTGAGCACGAGGCGGCCCTCGCCGCCCGGGAACAGCCGGGCGAACACCTCGGCGAACTCCCGGGCCGTGTCCTCGTACGCGGACGCGAACACCTGCTCGACGCGGTCGTCCACCTCGCGGATGATGTCCAGCAGATCGCGGCGGGTCCGCTTGAGGTCTTCGAGCTGCTCGACGAGGAACGAATGGCGCTCCTCCAGGGCGGCGCACTCCTCGAGCGCTAACGGGTTGACCTTGCCTAGCAGGGCCATCGCACGCTCAGCGGCACGGGCCCGCTTGAGCTGAGCCTCACGGACGTACGGGACGGGCTCGACAGGCTCGCCGTCTTCGCCGGGTGGTTGCGGCACCGGGAGGTGCGGGCCGTACTCGTCAATTAGTGTCTGGACGTCGACCCCGTACTCCTCGAGTCCTTTGGCTTCGAGTTGTTCGGCCCGCATCCGGTGCTCGGCGCTGGCGAGTTCGTCACGGTGCACCGAGGAGGTGAGCTCGTCCAGCTCCGCCGCAAGTTCTCGTGCCTTGCCCCGTGCCTCGGCGAGCTGGCGTTCGCGCTCGGCTCGGGCCCGCTCCGCAGCCGACCTCTCGGCTGCGGCAAGCTCCAGCGACCGGTCGAGCCGCTCGATGACCAGCTGCGCACCGCGGGCGACTGCGGCGGTCACCTTCGCCTGCCTGGCCCGCTTCTCCGCCACCGCGACTGCGCGCTCGCGGGCGGCGCGCTCGTTGCGGGCTGCCCTTTCCAGGCCCTCGGCCCGGCCGGCCAGCGCCCGGGCCCGCTCTTCGGCCGTCCGCAGCGTCAGGCGGGCTTCGGTTTCGGCCTGCCGGCCGGCGCGCGCGGCGTCGGCCAGCCGGTCGCGCTCGTCCGCGGAGGGCTCGTATTCGGCGTTCTCGCCACTCTCGACGGCTTCGAGCCGCTGCTCGAGCTCGACCAATCCGGCGAGGTCGCGGTCGCGGGCCGATTCGGCTTCGGTAACGGCTGCGGCGAGGCGCTCGGCCTCCTCGGCTCCCGACTTGGCGGTCGCACCGAAGGCGGCCAGCTTCTCAGCTGTGGCGGCCAGCTCGGCGTCCGACTCATGCAGCTTCTTGACCGCGGCCGACACCTTGGTCGCCGCCGCGTCGCGCTGCTCGGTCGCCGCGGCGAGCTCGCGCTGAATCCGTTCGGCCCTGCCGGTGGCCTCGGCCAACTGATCGGCGGCCTCGTCGACCGCCGCCTGGACCTCCAGCAGGCTGGGCGCGTTGGACGACCCGCCGTACGCGCGGTCGCGACCCAGGAGGTCGCCGTCGCGCGTGACCGCTACGAGGTCAGGAAGCTCCGCGACCAGCGCACGGGCCGCGGCGAGGTCCTCGACCGCGACGACACCGCGTAGCAGGCTGGTGAGAGCCGGCCGCAGTTCGGCAGGAACAGTGACGAGGTCCACGACGTACCGCAGTCCGCCCGGCAACGCCGGCCATTCCCCTACGTCGTACCGTGATCCGCCGATCAGCAGCCCGGCGCGTCCGAGATCGTCCGAGCGAAGCAGCCGCAGCGCCGCCACCGCGTCGTCGACGGACTCCACGGCTACCGCATCCGAAGACACGCCGAGCGCCGTGGCGACCGCGGGCTCCCATCCCGGCTCGACGGCGAGCAGCGCGGCAACCGAACCGAGTAGACCGGACACCCGATCGGATGCCGCCAGCAGCGCTGCCGAGCCGTCGCGCCGAGCCAGCCCGAGTTCAAGTGCCTCGCGGCGGGCGCCAAGCGCAGAGCGGTCACGCTCAGCTGCATGCAAGGAGTCCTGGAGCTCGGCCACTGCTGCCTCAGCGGCGTCGAGCTCGGCCTTGCAGCGCTCATGCTCGGCGTCGAGGCCCTCCTCACTGGTGGACAGGGAAGCGATCGTCGTCTCGAGCGCCGTGTACTGCCGTTGCGCTTCGGTCGACCGCTGCAGGGCCTGTTCGCGCGCCGAGCTCAGCCGTGCGATCTCTGAATCGGCGGCGGCGGCGCGGCGGCGAAGCCCCTCCACCTGACCCGACAGGCGGGCGTTGCCCTCGCGCCGGTCGGCGGCTGCCCGCAGAAGAGCAGCCAGCCGGCGCTCCTCTTCCTCCGCCGCCTGCTCGGCCCCTCGCCGGGCCGCCACCGCGGCGTCCAGTGCCTCACGGGCTCCGGCGATCTCAGTCGCCAGTTCGGCCTCCTGTGACCGGACGGCCGCCGCCTCGCGTTCAAGCTCATCCGGATCGCGGCCGGTGGTCTCCTGCTCGGAGACCGATGCCAGGTGACGTTCGCGTTCGGCGGCCAGGCTCGCCGTCCCGCGAAGCCGTTCCCGCAGGCCGGACAGGCGGTACCAGGTCTCTTGGGCTTGCGTGAGGCGCGGGGAGGCCTCGGCCACCTCGGCTTCGAGCCGGGCTTCGGCCGCCCGGGCCTGCTCCACGGCCGCCGCAACCTCGTCGTGACGCGCGCGCAGGGCGGTTTCGTCCGCGACCTCCTGCTCGAGGGACGCACGGGCCTGGCTCAGCTCGTCGGCCAGCAGACGCAGCCGGGCGTCACGCAGGTCTGCCTGGATGGTCGCCGCCTTGCGGGCGACCTCGGCCTGCTTGCCCAGCGGGCCGAGCTGGCGGCGCAGTTCAGCGGTGAGATCCTGGACGCGGGTGAGGTTGGCCTGCATCGCCTCAAGCTTGCGCAGGGCCTTCTCCTTGCGCTTGCGGTGTTTGAGGACGCCGGCGGCCTCTTCGATGAAGCCGCGCCGTTCCTCGGGCGTGGCCGACAGGATCGAGTCGAGCTGGCCCTG
>JASLBX010000121.1 GCA_030146385.1 Jiangellaceae bacterium
CCCTCTCCTCACCGCGCTGATCATACAAAAGCGGTGCGACACGCCGAAATGTGTGTATTGCCCACTCGCCGTAATAGGGACAATCCGGCGTGTCGCACCACTTTGCATGATCAGCGCGGGGGCGGGTCAGATACGGACGGTGTAGGTACGGGCCTCGTCGCCCCACTCGCCGAAGGGCGGATGCTCGCCGGCGTCGCGAGCCCGAATGCTGGGCCGACCGATGTGCGCGAACACCAGCCGGCGAACATCGCGGGCGCGCGCGTCCTCGGCGATGTCCAGGACGCAGGCGTGCCCGCCCACCCCGCCGCGGAACCGGATCGGGCGGTTCCAGCCGGCCGCGTCGGCGAACATCAGGTCGGCCCCGCTGGCCCACGCCGGGAATGTCCAGAACTCTGGCGCCCAGACCACTCGACCTTGGCCTGCCTCGATCAGGTAGCCGTACGCAGGGTGGTTGGTGTGCTCCACCGGTTTCGGCCGTACCCGTAGCCCATCGACTTCGAGCCCCCTTACGCCCGGCAGTTCGATGCCGAGGTCCGCAGCGAGCCGACGGATCCGCCCACCTAGCTCGGCCTGGTCGTCCGTGAGCAGCCAACCGTCAGCCGAAGCCGGCGGCTCCGCGCCCGGGCCGCCGTCCAGGCACAGGCGCCGCCGCCCGTACGCCACGAGCAGCCCGGCCGGGCGGTAACGCGGCGAGTTCATGGCGCCGACGCCGAGCAGCGTGCACCGGATCAGCCGGGCCACGAGCCTTCACCCCTCCCCTCAACCGCGTTGATCATGCAAAAGCGGGGCGACACGCCGTTTCGCCCCATTCGAAGGGCCACCGCAGAGCGGACTTTGCGGCGTGTCGCCCCGCTTTTGCATGATCAACGCGAGGAGAGGAATCTCGCGACCCGCTTCGGCAGGCTGGCATCGAGCTTGACATCCCAGGTCTCTCCGCCGTGGAGGGTGTGCTGCCGCCCGCCCACGGCCACCTCGATCGGCGGCAGATCGGATCGCAGCAACGACACTTGCACCCGGTCGTGCGTGCAGCGCACCTTCATGCCCTCGTGACCGCGGAAGTGCATCCGCATCTTGAGCTCAGGTAGCTCGGGGGGCAAGGCTGGGTTCAGGTGCAGGACGCCGTCCAGGATCGCTAGGCCCGTGTAGCAACGCTGGACCAGGTCCACTGTGCCCGCCATGGCCCCGAGGTGGATGCCTTCGGCGGTCGTACCGCCTTGGACGTCCTGCACATCGCTGGCCAGCGCCTGCTGGAAGAACTGCCAGGCCATCTCCGGATCGGCGTCGGCCAGGATCCAGGCGTGGACGACGGCGCTGAGCGTCGACCCGTGGGACGTGCGGTCGAGGTAATGGCGCACGGTCCGGGCCAGCGCATCCGAGTCGACGTCGTAACCGAGGCTGGACAGCAGGTTCAGCAGTTCCTGCTCGCCGAACAGGAACCACAGCATGAGCACATCGGCCTGCTTCGACACCTGGTAACGGTTGGTCGCGTCGCCCTCGGCTTCCAGGATCCGGTCCATCCGGTGGATGTCGCCGTACTTCTCGCGGTACTTGTCCCAGTCCAGTTCAGCCAGCTCGTGGTACCCCTCGAACTGGTCGATGACGCCGTCTGGAGTGAAGACCACCCGCAACCGCTCGCTCACCGACCGCAGGAAGGTCAGCTCGCGCTGCTCGAGCTCGAGCAGGTCGCACAGCTCGACCCGGCGGCATTCTGGGAGCAATTCCAGCGAGTCCAGCGCCCGGCGGATGACCCACGCGGCCATCATGTTCGTGTAGGCGTTGTTGTCGATGCCCGGCTCGTCCATGTCCGGGTACGCGTAGTGGTACTCGTCCGGGCCCATCACGCCCCGGATGTCGTACCGGTCGTCCGCCTCGTCGTACTGGGCGATGCTGCCCCAGAACCGGGCGATCTCCAGTAGCATCTCGGCGCCGTACTGGTTCATGAACTCCAGGTCGCCGGTGGCCTCGTAGTACTTCCAGATGTTGTACGCGATCGCGCTGCCCACGTGCCGCTGGCGTTCGGAGTTGTCCGGAAGCCACCGTCCGGACTTGGGGTTAAGGTGCCACTGCTGGGTCTCCTCGCGGCCGTCGCTCCCGCTCTGCCACGGGTACATCGCGCCGCGATAGCCGGCCTCACGCGCCGACCTGCGCGCAGCGGACAGCCGCCGCCAGCGGTAGAGCAGCAGGTTCCGGGCCACCTCGGGCAGCCGAAGGTAGATGAGCGGTAGCACGAACAGCTCATCCCAGAAGATGTGCCCCCGGTACGCCTCCCCGTGCAAGCCACGCGCTGGTATCGCGACGTCGAGCTCAATGGTGTGTTCCGAGACGGTCTGCAGGATGTGGAACAGATGCAGGTTCAGGATGAGCTGGGATTCCCCGCCCACCGTGATCCGGCAGGCATCCCACAGCCGCCGCCACGCCCGGCCATGGCGCTTCTCGATCTCGTCGAACCTGGCCACCTGGCCGACGTGGGACTTGGCGGCAAGCAGACTCTCCTCGATCGCCGAGTCACGGGAGGTGAAGACCGCGACGGTCTTCTCGACCGTGCATGGCCGGCCGGACTGCAACTCGAGTTCCAGCTCCGCGCCAACCCATCCGTCGCGTTGCTCGATCGACCGGGACTGCTCCGCCGCAGGCCCGTCCACCGTGATCCGCGCGGCCTCGGCGATCCGGATCTTGGACGTGACCGTCTCGACCTGAAGCCACAGCAGATCGTCCTTGTGCCCCTCGCCGAGCGGAACAAGGTGCCGGTTCTCCAGGTCGCGGTACCTGGCGACGCCGGTGTTCGCCACCGACCCGTCCAGTGCTGCTTGCACGGTCAGCCGGCCGTCCCATCCCTCGGCCTCGATCGTCGTCTGCAGGCTGGCGACGTGCGGATCGGCCATGGAGACGAGCCGCCGCTGGGTGACGCCGAGCACCCGGCCGGCGTCGCGGTACTTGATCCACCGGGTCAGCACACCGCTGCGCACGTCGAGCCCCTGGCGGTACTCGAGCAATTCGGCCGTGCCGGGGTCGAACCAGTCGCCGTCCTCGATCCGGAACCGGAACGGCAGCCAGTTCGGAATGTTGACCAGATCCTCGTTCCGCACGGATCGCCCGTCCACCCGGGACTCCAGCCGGTTGTAGCACCCGGCCAAATAGGTGCCCGGGTAGTGAACGTCGTCCGCTTCGGACTCGGGGGCGGCACCACGGCACGCCTGGTACCCGTTCGCGAGCGTGAACATGGCCTCCCGCCAAACCTCGGCCTCGGGCTCGAAGCCATCGACGATGAAGTCCCAATCGCGCATTCGCGCTCACCTCTGCGTTGCCTCGATCTCAGCAAGGTCTCCTATCACCATGTCAGCACCCAGACGCCGCATCTCATCCCGCCAAGCCTGCTCCCCCGTTCGCTCCACTCCGACGACGAAACCGAAGATGCCGCGCCGACCGGCCTCGACGCCGAGCAGCGCGTGATCAACGATCGCCGCCCGCCGGGCCGGGACGCCGAGACGGTGTGCCGCCTCGTGGAGCAGCGCCGGGTCCGGCTTTCCGGGCAGCAGCAGCCGCTTGGCGACGACGCCGTCGACCACCACGTCGAACAGATCCAGCAGTCCGGCTGTGTCGAGCACGAGGCCGCCGTGCTCGCACACGGAGACCGCCGCTGTACCGGCTCCTTTGTCGCGCAGCGAGCTCACCACAGCCGCCGTGGTGGGGTACGGCCGGACGCCCTGCCGCTCGATCTCCTCGGTGAACGCGGCGTCCTTGCGAGCGGCCATCTCGTCGACCTCGTGCCGCGGGACGTCGTGCAGCAGGCCGCGCGCGTCGAGGAAGCTATGGACGGCGTCCAGGCGGGGCCTGCCGTCGACATAGCGTCGGTACTCCTCGCCGGTGTCGAACGGCTGGACGTCGTCCCCGAACCGTTTCAGCAGGAACTCGTCGAAGACCTCCTTCCAGGCGGCAGCGTGCAGCGACGCGGTGTCGGTCAGCACGCCGTCGATGTCGAAAATGATGGCGTCAAGCCGGTTGAGGTCGAGGTGGGTCAGCCGTTTGCGGCTCGGGTCACTGGCGGCTCGATAGGTCATCGCGCCGCCACCCACGTCCAGTCCCTGATTTCGGGCACGTCGTCTCCGAACTCGCGAGTGTGCTCGACGGCGTGGCGCCGGGCGTCTTCCATCTCCTGACGGACGTCCGCGGCAGGGGCGGCCAGCCCGGGCACGCGGTCGATCACATCCATGACCAGGTGGAACCGGTCTAGGTTGTTGCGCACCACCATGTCGAACGGCGTGGTGGTCGTCCCTTCCTCCTGGTAGCCGCGCACGTGCAGGTGATCGTGGTTGGCCCGGCGGTACGCCAGCGTATGCACCAGCGACGGGTAGCCGTGAAACGCGAAGATCGTCGGACGGTCGGTGGTGAAGAGCGCGTCGTAATCGGCGTCTGGCAGCCCGTGCGGGTGCAGGGTGTCCGGCTGCAGACGCATCAGGTCGACCACGTTGACCACCCGGAACGACAGGTCGGGCAGGTGCGTGCGCAGCAACTCGGCGGCGGCGAGCGTCTCGATGGTCGGCACGTCGCCCGCACAGGCCAGCACAACGTCGGGACGTCCTCCCAGGTCCCTACCGGCCCAGTCCCAGGCACTGATACCCCGGGCGCAGTGGTCGATCGCCGCATTGGGTGGCAGCCACACGGGCACGGCGTTCTTCGCGGCCACGACGACGTTGATCAGGTGCCGGCTGCGCAGGCAGTGCTCGGCGATGGCCAGCAGAGTGTTGGCGTCCGGCGGCAGGTAGATCCTGACCAAATCCGCCTTCTTGGTGGCGACCAGGTCGAGGAACCCCGGATCCTGGTGCGAGAAGCCGTTGTGATCCTGCCGCCACAGGTGCGAGGACAGCAGGTAGTTCAGCGAGGCGAGGGGTGCGCGCCAGGGCAGCTCACGCGAGAGCTTGAGCCACTTCGCGTGCTGGTTGAACATCGAGTCGATGATGTGCACGAAGGCCTCGTAACTATTGAACACTCCGTGGCGGCCGGTGAGCAGGTAGCCCTCGAGCCAGCCCTGGCAGAGGTGCTCGGAGAGGACCTCCATGACGCGGCCATCGGCGGCCATGTCCTCGTCGTCCGGCACGCTGAGGGCGTTCCAGGTGCGTCCCGTCGCGCCGAACACACCATCCAGCCGGTTCGACTCAGTTTCGTCCGGGCCGAACAGCCGGAACCGGTCGCGGTTCTGCTCGATCACCCCGGCGAGCCACCCGCCCAGGGCGCGCGTCGGCTCGGCGATCTCGCCGGCGGGAACTTCCACATCGACCGTGTGTCCGCTGATGTCCGGCAACTCGAGCTCGCGCAGGAGCAGCCCGCCGTTGGCATGCGGGCTCGCACTCATCCGCAGCTCGCCGTGTGGCGCCAGCCCGGCGATCTCGGGGCGCAGCCGGCCCTTGTCGTCGAACAACTCCTCCGGACGGTAGCTGCGCAGCCACGCCACGAGTTGCGCGCGGCTGTCTGAGTCCTCGCGCACCCCGGCCAGCG
>JASLBX010000135.1 GCA_030146385.1 Jiangellaceae bacterium
CCATGCACTGCAGGCCCAGGCACAGCCCGAGCAGCGGTATGCCGTGCTCGCGCGCATACCGGGCCGCGCCGATCTTGCCTTCGATACCGCGCACGCCGAACCCGCCCGGAATACACACCGCGTCGACGTCGGAGAGTCGAGCGGCCGCTCCCTCAGGGGTCTGGCACTCGTCGGAGGCCACCCACCGCACCTCGACGCGCGCATCGCTGGCGATCCCGCCGGCTCGCAGCGCCTCGGTGACCGACAGATAAGCGTCCGGCAGATCGACGTACTTGCCCACCAGCGCCACGGTGACCTCGTGCCTGGGGTGGTGCACCCGGCGCAGCAGTTCGTCCCAGGCGGACCAGTTGACGTCGCGGAACGGCAGCGCCAGGCGCCGGACGACGTACGCGTCCAGGCCCTCGGCGTGCAGTACCCGTGGGATGTCGTAGATCGAGGGCGCATCGACCGCCGCGACCACAGCTTCGGCGTCGACGTCGCACATCAGCGAGATCTTGCGCTTGACGCCCGACGGGATGGGCCGGTCCGACCGGCACACCAGGGCGTCTGGCGTGATACCCACCTGGCGCAGGGCCGCCACCGAGTGCTGGGTCGGCTTGGTCTTCAGCTCGCCGGACGGCGCGAGGTACGGAACCAGCGACACATGCAGGAAGAAGCAGCGGTCGCGCCCGACGTCGTGCCGGACCTGCCGCGCCGCCTCCAGGAACGGCAGCGACTCGATGTCGCCGACCGTGCCGCCGATCTCGTGGATGACCACGTCGACGTCCGGCCCGCCCATGCCGAGCATCCGGTCCTTGATCTCGTTGGTGATGTGCGGGATGACCTGCACGGTATCGCCGAGGTACTCGCCGCGCCGCTCTTTGGCGATCACCTCCGAGTACACCTGACCGGTCGTGACGTTCGCCTTCTTGTCCAGGTCGCGGTCCAGGAAGCGCTCGTAGTGGCCGATGTCGAGGTCGGTCTCCGCGCCGTCCTCGGTGACGAACACCTCACCGTGCTGGAACGGGTTCATCGTTCCGGGGTCGACGTTGAGGTACGGATCAAGCTTCTGCATGGTGACGCGGAGCCCGCGCGCGGTCAGGAGCATGCCGAGGCTGGACGCCGTCAGGCCCTTCCCGAGCGAGGATGCCACGCCCCCGGTGACGAACAGATGTGTTGTCGGCTGCGACGCCAAGAGGGCTCCCGTGGTCGAAGAGAATCGGGTAGTGAACGTCCCGGTCCACGGAACTCCAGGTTATCAGCTACGGCCCGACACCTCGCGATACACGCGAGCAATCCGGCGCGCCGTCTCTGCCTCGTCCGGCCACTCAGCGGCCACGGCCTGGGCCCGTTGGACCAGGGCGGCCCGCTGGGCCGGCTCGTCCAGCAGCGTGCTGACGGCCTGGGCGACGGCCTCGGGATCTCCCGGGGGCACGAGCATCGCGCCGTCTCCGGCAAGCGCCGGCACGCCTCCCACCGCGGTCGACACGACCGGGACACCCGCCGCCATGGCCTCCTGGACGACGAGCGGCGAGCCCTCCCAGCGCGAGGTCACGACGAACACGTCGGCCGCCGCCAGCAGGTCCGGGACGTCCGAGCGCCGGCCCAGCAGCCGCACCGGCAGTTCGCCCGCATCGATCCGGCGGGCCAGGCGGTCACGCTCCGGACCGTCTCCCGCAGCGAGGACGAGCGGCGGCGGGTCACGGCGCGCCCAGTGCGCGGCTGCCTCGAGCAGCGTGTCGTAGTCTTTCTGCGGCGCCAGCCGGGCCACCGCCAGCACGACCGGCCGGTCACCCGCACCGACCTCGTCACGCACCTGCGCCCGCGGCCGGGACGGCGGATCCAGGGTGGGAGCCGGCACAGGGGCGAGCCTGGCGTCCGGCGAGCCGAGCTCACGCGCGCGGTCGGCCAGGTCGGGAGATACGGCGAGCGTCAGGTCCGCCCTGCGGGCCGCTAAGGCCTCGATACGGGCTAGGGCGCGCCGCCGCGGGCCGTCGCCCAGGACGGCGTTGTGCCAGGTCGCCACCAGCGGTGTGCGGCCGGGGCGGCGCGGTCCGAGCGCCAGCCCGGTCAGCGCCGATGCGCGGAAACCATGCGTGTGCACCACATCGGCCCCGGCGGTGACGTCCCGCAATCGGCGCACCGTAGCCCAGTCGCGAATCGGACGAGGCCGGCCGGAAATGACAACCGGCTCGTAGGCCGCGCCGGTGGTGGCGAATCCGAACTGCTCCTCGGTGCTGGCGGGACACGCGACCGTGACGTCCACTCCGCTGTCCGGGAGCCGCTGCGCCAGCATCCGCACGTGCGCGCCGACACCCCCGGCACTCGTCCCGAGCACGATCACGACTCTCATCGCCGCAGCAACCTCCGCAGGTCAGCACGGTCGCCCAGCCACAGCGCGGCTCCGACGCATGCCACGGCGACGCCGCCCGCCAGCACCCCGGTACCGACCGTCGGGACGAAGCCACCCTCGGGTACCGCCGTCGCGGCGAGCCACCCGGCAGCAGCACCAACGGCCGCGCCGGAGAGCGCACTGGCGCCGGCGCGCGCGACACCGGACAGTGCGATAGGCCCGCTGTCCGCCCGGACGGCCCGCATCAGCAACGCACCTGCCGTTAGCATCCCGATCGCGTGCGCGAGCCCGAGCGCGGCGATGACCCGCTCGTCCGCTACCACAGGCGCGAGGATCAGCGCCAGCACGGCGGCCACCAGCCACCCGGTGACCGTGGCCGTGGCCGCGGCCCGCCCCCGCCCGCGGGCGTAGAGTGCCCGGCCCAGCAGCGCGACCAGCCCGTAACCGATCAGGCCGGGCGCGAAGGCGACGAGTGCGAGCGCCATCCGTCCCGACGGGACGTCGGCCTGGCTGATCAGCTGAAAGAACCTCGCGACCGCGCCGGACGCCGCGACGAGCATGGCCGCCCCCGCCGCAGACACGATGAGCACCGCCCGGGTGGTGTCGGACAGCGTGCGAGCGTACGCGCCCACGTCGTCGTGCGCGTGCTGGGACAGCCGCGGAAACGCGGCCGTGGCGATGGGGACGGCCAGGACCGCGTACGGCAGCAGGTACACCAGCCAACTGTTCACGTACGTGACCCAGCCGCCGTCGGGCGCCTGCTGGTTCGCCATCGCCATCGCCACGACGTACGCGACCTGCTGGGCGACGAGCGTCGCGAGCCCGGCGATGGCCAGCTTGCGCGCACGCCGGGCAACGCCGGGAGGGAAGTGCAGCGTGACGCTCACACCGGTCACTCGCACGAGCATCGGCACGAAGGTCGCCAGCGCGAGCGCCAGCACCCCGAGGGTCGTGCCGCCGGCCAGAATCCACTCGCTGGACCGGCTCACCGTGGACAGGTTGTCCCGGTCACCGCGGAACGTCGCGTTGAACACCACGTAGGCCGAGGCGACTACGATGCTCGAGAGCACCGGCGCGAGCGCCGCCGCCAGAAACCGCCGGTGCGCCTGCATGACACCCGCCGTCACGACCGCGATGCCGTACAGCGGAATCTGCGGGAGGAAGATCAGCAGCATCCTCCGGCCGACCTCGACACCGAGCTCTCCCCCGGTCCCACGGAGCATGAACTCCATCACCGGACCGGCCGCCAGCACTCCGAGCAGCGCGACCGGCACCAGAAGGGCAAGCGTCCAGCCGAGCAGCGCGGAGACGACCTGGCGGACGTGCTCGGTGTCGCCCCGCATGGCGGCTGAGGCCAGCAGCGGAACCACGACGCTGGCGAGCGCTCCACCCGCGACGATCTCGAACGCCACGTTGGGCAGGGCGTTGGCCGTCTGGTAGATCGAGCCGAGCACGGTCTCGCTGACCACGCCCTGGAAGACCAGCTGCCGCCCGAAGCCCACGACCCGGGCCAGGACGCTGGCCGCGGCGACCAGTGCCGCTCCACCGGCGATTCCGGCGGCGGCGCCGGCAGCGACCCGCCGAGCGTTCACCGGCTGGTGCGGCCGAGTTCGTCCAGCCAGCGAAGCGCCGGATTGCCGGCGATCACCTGGGTGAAGCTGACCTTCTCGCTGGCCAGGGTGAGAACGGTGACTGCCGCCAGGTGGACCAGCCGTCCGGCTCGCCTTTCGCGGGCCACGAGCGCGAGCCCGACAGCGGCACCGAGCGCGTTGGCGCCGGCGTCGCCGAGCATGGTGTGTTCGGCCAGGTCACCCGGCAGCACGGCGCCCGCGGCGCCCAGTCCGGCGGCCGCCACCGGGCCGCCCGGACCGGAAAGCGCGAGCGGCGCATGCAGCAGGCTCACCTTGATGGCGCGTCCGGGACGAAGATCGAACAGGTTCAGCAGGTTGGCGTGGCCGGCGATGGCCGCGCCACCAACGAGCGTGTCGAGGGCGTTGTCGCTGACCAGCGCGGAGCCCGCGAGCCCGGCCGCACCGATGACGCCGATCTTGACTGCCCCGGTGGTGACCTCGCCCCGGGCCAGAGCCGTCAGGTGGCCGCGCAGGCCCTTGCTCTCCGAGTTGCCTTCCAGGTCGTCGTACAGCCCTGCAGCACCCGCGGCCGCTGCAACGAGGGCACCGGCCGTTCGAATACGGGCCGGCACTCCGGGCACGAGCGCCACGCCGGCGGCTGCACCGACCGCGGTGGCGGCTCCAGCGGCAAGCGTGACAGTCCGTCCGCGGTGGTTCTCCCGTTCCCACCGCACCGAGCCTCCGGGCGGGTCCGCGGTCAGCCGGCGACAGACCACGCGCGCGACAGCGGCGCCTACGCCCGCAGCGACGGCCGTCGCCGCTGCACGTCGCCACCCACTGCTCATCCTTCGCCCCCCTCGCCGCCGTCGCCGGCGTCGGTACCGCCCTCTTCCCCGGCGTCCGTACCGCCTTCTTCCCCGGTGTCCGGGGCTTCGCCCGGTTCGCCACCTTCCGGCTCCGGTGCCGGACGGTCGGGAATGGGTGGCATCGGCCCGTCCTCAGACCCGGAGTAACCGTACTGTCCCGCGCCGCCGGACTCCTGCTCAAGGAGTGCGAATATGACGGCGATCCGGCCGACGAGCAGGTCGGCCGAGTCGACCGTCGAGGCCTGATCGGTGAGCTCACCGTCAGCGCGAATGGTGGGGATGAGCTCGGTTTCGGCACCCAGTGGCGGGCCCGCGACCACCGACCCCGATCCGGCTTCCTCGACGGCGCGGACGACCGTCACCAGCGGCTCGGCCGGCAACGCGGACTCCTCTCCCGCCAGCGGTCCCGCGACCACCACCGCCAGCTCGGCCTTGCGTTCGGCGTCGCCCGCGACAGTGATGAAATCGGCCTCGGTCAACCCGACCACGACCTCCTGGTCGACCTGCCGATTGATCCCGAGCGTCCCCTCGTCGAGCCCGCTGGGCCGACCATCGTCCAGGGACGCCTCCTGCGGGGAGATGAGGAACGCCTGAGCGAGCAGGGCTGCTCCTCTGTCGTAGCCGTTCCCCTCCTCCGGAAGCGTGCTACCCGACGACACCAGGCCCGCTGCGAGCGCGTCCAGAGCCGTCTCCGACTCGCCGTCGGTCCAGCTGTCGTCCACCTGGACGGTTGCCGTCACCGATGCCCCGCTGGTGCCGAGGATCTCGCCCACAGACTCGACCAGGTCACCGTTGGAGTTCGGCATGGCCAGCACGACAACCTCGCGGTCGGCCAGCCGCCCGCCGACGACCTCCGGCATGACCGCGCCGATGAACCCGTCCCGGTAGTCCTGGATCGCCTCGAGGTCGCGGATCTGCTCCTGGAGTTGGCTGTTCTGCTCCCGCATGCTGTTGAGCTGGTCGGGCAGGTCAGCGTCGACCCGCTCTCCCAACGGCCCCGCACCGAGCACGATGCCCACCGCGAGGGCGAAGAACACCGCGATGATCGAGACGAGGTGGTAGCGAAAGTCGATCACGTCAGAACAGTCCTTGCAGCCAGAAGACGAAACGGTCCCACCACGACCTCATCACCTCGAGATATGCCTCCCCGGTGGGGGTGGAGGTTATCGCGGCGAGCACCGCAACTACTCCGGCCAAAAGGAGCAGCACGAGCGTCCAGGCGGGGATGCGGCTGCGGTAGAGCCGGCTCACACCCTTGGCGTCGATCAGCTTGCCACCAACGCGGAGCCGGGTGAGAAATGTGCTCGCCATCCCCGCGCGGCCCTTGTCGAGGAACTCCACGAGGGTGTCGTGAGTGCCGACCGCCACGATCAGGGTGGCGCCCTTGTCGTCGGCCAGCAGCATCGCGACGTCCTCGCTGGTTCCTGTCGCCGGGAACACCACACCGGCCAGGCCCAACTTCTCGAGCCGCTCGAGCCCGGGCGCCCGGCCATCGCGGTAGGCGTGCACGACCAGCTCGGCGTCGGACTGCAGCGCCTGGTCGGACACCGAATCCATGTCGCCGACGATGACGTCCGGCTTCATTCCCGCGTCCAGCAGCGCGTCCGCACCGCCGTCCACCCCGACCAGCACGGGCCGGTACTCGCGGATGTACGGCCGGAGCATGGCCAGATCCTCGCGGTAGTGGTAGCCGCGCACGACCACCAGGACGTGCCGACCGTTGAACGAGGTGTCCACGTCCGGCACCCCGACGCCGTCGAGCAGCAGGTCGCGCTCCTTGCGCAGGTACTCCATCGTGTTGGCGGCGAACGCCTCGATCTGCGACGCGAGGCCACCGCGGGCGGTCTCCATCAGCTCTTCGATGCTGTGCAACGAGTGCTCGACGCCCGTCGCAAGCTCCTCGCTCGCGCCGCCTGCCTCGCGGTAGATCACGTTGCCGTCGATGCGCAGCAGATCGCCCTCCTTGACCGCGGCGAACAGGTCAGCGTCGATGGCGTCAAGCAGCGGGATGCCGGCCTCGAGCAGGATCTGGGGGCCGAGATTCGGGTAGCGGCCGCTGACCGATTGCTGGACGTTGATCACTGCCGCGGGCTCGCACGCGATTAGGGCTTCCGCACTGACCCGATCGATGTCCAGGTGGTCGATGATGGCGATGTCGCCGGACCGCAGTCGCTTGGTGAGGTCCTTCGTGCGCCGGTCCAGGCGCGCGGGCCCGCTGACGCCTGGCATATCAGTCGGCGTGGCTTGGCGCCGTAGCGGATTCCTCACTGGCGAAATCCTGCCATGCTCAACGCTGACGCTTTGATCTGGTGTCCGCGTTCGACCGGGCATCGGCTGCGGTTGCGAGCAGTTCGACGGCATGGGCCTTGGCGGTCGCCGAGCCTTCCAGCCCGGCGAGCATCCGGGAGAGTTCCCGGATCCTGCCCTCCGGATCGAGCGCGATGACCCCGCTGCTGGTTATCTTTCCGTCGTCGCTCTTGACCACGCGCAGGTGCCGGTCCGCGAACGCCGCGACCTGAGGCAGATGGGTCACGACGAGCACCTGCGCGGAGCGGGCCAGCCGGGCCAACCGCCGGCCCACCTCCACCGCCGCGGCGCCGCCGACGCCGGCGTCGACCTCGTCGAAGACGAACGTCGGCACGGGGTCGGCGCCTGCGAACACCACCTCGATCGCCAGCATCAGCCGCGACAGTTCGCCGCCCGAGGCGCCCTTGTCGATCGGGCGCGGATCGGCGCCCGCATGAGCGGAGAACAGGATCTCGACGTCGTCGACGCCGGTACGGCCGAAGGCCAGGGTCCGCCCGCCGACGGCCAGGCCGGACGGATCGGGCCGTTGGGTGATCGTGACCACTACTCGGGCGTGTGGCATCGCGAGGGCGGTCAGCTCCTCCCCCACGGCCGCCGCGAAATGTTCGGCGGCCTCGGTGCGGGCTTGCGAGATGCGCGCTGCGAGCTCGGCCAGCTCCTCACGTAGGCGGTCGCGCTCCTCCCGTAGGGCCTCGATCCGCTCGTCGTCGCCGTCCAGTTCCAGGAGCCGTTTCGACGCCCGGTCGGTCCAGGCGAGCACCTCGTCGATGTCATCGCCGTACTTCCGGGTGAGCCCGGCCAGATCCGCGCGCCGTTGCTGCACCTGGGCGAGCCGTTCAGGATCGGTATCGACCCCCGCCGCGTACGACGCGAGGTCGGCGGCCACGTCTGCAAGTAGGTAGGACGCCTCGGCCAGCCGGTTCGCCAGCTGCTCCAGCTCTGGGTCGTGGTCCTGCTGAGGCTCGAGTGCGTGGCGGGACTGCGCGACGAGGCCGAGCGCGTCGAGCGCGTCGGGACTGGTCTCTTCTGCGGTAAGGCTCGCGTGCGCGGCCGCGGCGGCCGTCCGTAGCCCGTCGGCATGGGCCAGCCGGGCTTCTTCTGCGACGAGTGCGGAGTCCTCGCCCGGCTGCGGGTCGATCTTCTCGATCTCTTCCAGGCCGTGCCGCAGCAGGTCCGCTTCCTGGGCCCGCTCGCGCGAGCGGGTCATCACCTCGGTCAACTCGGCCTCGACCGCGCGGAGCCGGTCGAAACGCTCGACGTACACGGCCATCGGCTTGGCGACCGCCTCGCCCGCGAACCGGTCCAGCGCGGCTCGCTGCTGGTCGCCGCGGAGCAGCCGGTGCTGATCACTCTGGCCGTGAACGGCCACTAGGTCCGCCGACAGTTCGGCCAGCATTCCGACCGGCACGGCCCGGCCGCCGACGTGCGCGCGGGACCGGCCCTCCGAGGAGACAGTTCGCGACAGCAGCAGGTCTCCGTCGTCGAGCTCGGCGCCCGCCTCGGCGACCCGCTCGGCGATGCGGCCGGACGCCGGGACGCGTACCCGTCCTTCGATGAAAGCTCGATCGGTTCCGCTCCGCACGGCTCCCGGGTCGGCCCGGCCGCCCATCAACAACCCCAGTCCGGTCAGCACCATGGTCTTTCCGGCCCCCGTCTCGCCGGTGAGCACCGTCAGACCCGGAGCCAGGTCAAGCTGAGCATCCTCGATCACGCCCAGGCCGCGGATGCGGATCTCGCTGAACACGTACGGCAGCCTACGTCGAAGACGGACGCTCGTATCGGGCGCCGCGCCACCCCTCGACGGGTAGCGCGAACTTGGCCACGAGCCGATCAGTGAACGGCGGACGGTGCAGCCGGGCCAGCCGGACCGGCTCGGCGCCCCTGCGCACCTCGATCCGCGCACCCGGCGGCAGGTCCACCGTCCGGCGGCCGTCGCACCACAGCACCGCGCCGGCGGTCTCCGGCTGCGCCGTGACGGCGAGCTCCGACGACGGCGCCACGACGAGGGCACGGGCGAACAGGGCGTGCGCACTGATGGGAACGATCAGGAGCGCTTCGAGATCGGGCCAGACGACCGGCCCGCCCGCGCTGAACGCATACGCCGTCGAGCCGGTCGGCGTGGCCATCACCACGCCGTCGCAGCCCCAGCGCGACAACGCCCGGCCGTCGATCTCGGCAACCAGGTCGAGCATGCGCTCGCGGCTGGCCTTCTCGACGCTGGCTTCGTTGAGCGCCCAGTTGGTGGCGATCACTTCGTCGCCGTACCGGACGACCACGTCAATGGTCATGCGCTCCTCTACGTCGTACCGGCGCTCGACGACGCGATCGACCGTGAAGGTCAGGTCGTCCCGCTCGGCCTCGGCGAGAAACCCGACATGGCCGAGGTTGACGCCCAGGATCGGTGTTCCCGTCGGCCGGGCCAGTTCTGCGCCACGCAGGATCGTGCCGTCGCCACCGAGCACGACGACGAGCTCGCATCCGTCCGCAGCGTCCGGCCCCGGCTCCACCGCGATCGCTCCCGCGCCCACGACGTCGTCGGCTTCGGCGGCGAGCACGCGGACCTCCAGCCCGGCGGCGGTCAGCAAGGCCACTGCCTCGTGGCCGACCTCCAGCGCCTCGGGCCGGCCGGTGTGCGTGACGAGCAGCACCGATCGGTCGGTCATGCGGCGTCCCTCATGCAGGGCCCTCCTCCACGGCGCGATTGAGCATGGCCGGATCCAGCGCCGGCGCGCCCGCCCGAAGCCACACAAAGTACTCGACGTTACCGGACGGCCCCGGCAACGGGCTGGCCGTGATACCGCGCACCCCGAGGCTGTGGCCGCGAGCAGCGTCCGCGACGGTCTGCACGGCCTCCGCGCGCAGCGCCGGGTCGCGCACGACTCCGCCCTTGCCCACCCGGTCCTTGCCGACCTCGAACTGCGGTTTGACCATGAGCACGAGATCGGCGTCCGGCTTCGCGCACGCGGCGAGGGCACTCATGACCAGGGTGAGCGAGATGAACGACAGGTCGGCGACGACAAGGTCCACCGGACCTCCGATGACCTGTGCGGAGATCTCCCGGACGTTGGTTCGGTCGTGGACGCTGACTCGTTGATCCTGCTGGAGCGCCCAGGCCAGCTGCCCGTAGCCCACGTCGACGGCGACCACGTGGGCGGCGCCCCGGCGGAGGAGCACATCGGTGAACCCTCCGGTGGACGCTCCGGCGTCCAGGCACCGCTTGCCCTGCACGGTCAAACCGTCGACGGCGAATGCGTCCAGAGCACCTGCGAGCTTGTGCCCGCCGCGCGAGACGTACTCGTCCCGGTCATCGGCCTCCGTCACGAGGATCGGGTCGGCCGTGCTCACGGCCGTCGCCGCCTTGCTGGCCGGCCGCCCACTCACTCGCACCCGGCCGTCGGACACCAGCCGGGCCGCATGGTCGCGCGAGCGGGCGAGCCCACGCCGGACCAGCTCGGCATCCAGCCTCCGCCGTGGTGGCACGCTCGCTCAGCCCTTGTCTTCGGCCAGGGTGTCCTGAAGAGACCGGTGGATGGCCTCCACCACGGCGGGGTGCTCGTGCACGGGCGTGTCGTCGAGTTCGGCCAACCGGGTCAGCGCCTGGTCGACCCGGTCGTCGCCCGTGCTCTCCACGGACTGGCCGAGCCCGGGCGCATCACTCGCCACCGGCTCGGGCTCCTCGGCCTCGGCCTGCTGGGCCGGCTCGGCCTGCTGGGCCGGCTCCTGCCGCTCGTCCTGCTCGCTCATGCTGCCAACGGTAGCGGCCTGCCGCTCACCAGCCCGCCTTTGCGAGCGCGTCGGCGACTCCAGCGGGTGGTTCGTCTGCGGCCCACGCGGCACCGCACAGCGCTCGCAGCGCGTCCAGCCGAGTGAGATCTTCGTCGACCTGCTCCACGCCGATCCGGCCGTCGTCGACCACGGCCGACCATCCGCCGCACTGGGTGACGCCCGCCTGGACGCCGACCTGATCGGGCTTTGCGAACAGGGCGCGCAGGTCCTCGCCCACATAGGACGGCCGGTGGTTCGCAGGCGCGTGCACCAGCTCGTCCGGATCGGTCACACCGGTGAGAACGAGCAGGCTGTCGGAGCCGGCGCGCCGGGCGCCCTCGATGTCGGTGTCCATCCGGTCGCCGACCACGAGCGGCCGCTGTGCGCCCGTGCGGAGGACGGCCTCTCGGTGCATGGGTGTCTCGGGTTTGCCGGCCACGACCGGCGCCTGCCCGGTCGTGAGCTTGAGCACCTCGACGAACGTGCCATTGCCCGGAGCCCTGCCGCGGGGGGTGGGAATCGTGGTGTCGACGTTGGAGGCGACCCACGGCAGCCCGGCGGCGATCGCGTAGGCGCCCTCGGCGAGCAGTCGCCACCCGACATCCGGGTGGAATCCCTGCGCCACGGCCGCTGGCTGGTCGGCCAGTTCCGAGACCGCGACCAGACCCCGCTCGGCCAGCGCGTCGATCAGTCCCTCGCCGCCGACCACCAGCACTCGGGATCCGCCCGGCAGCATCTCCGCGAGCAGCCGTGCTACCGCTTGCGCCGACGTCACGACCTCGCTCGCGCCAGCTTCGACGCCGAGCGAGCTCAAGTGTTCGGCAACGACGCGCGGAGGGCGGGCCGCGTTGTTGGTGACGAACGCTAAGCGCATACCGCCCTGCCGGACTTCGGCCAAGGACTGCTGGGCGTGCGGGACAGCACCCGCACCGACGTAGACCACACCGTCGAGATCGAGCAGCCCGACGTCGTAGATCTCGGCAAGTGCGGTCATGCTCCAATCCTGTCAGTCCGCCTGCCACGGCCGGTGCCGGTGTGCGTACGATGCGGACTCAAGATGAGCCGACCCATCGAGGGCGCACGGCCGCTGCGGCTGGCGCCGTTTCGAGCCCTGCGATACAACCCCACTGTCGTCGACGACCTTGGTGCAGTCACCTGTCCGCCATACGACGTGATCGGAGCCGACCGCGTCGCGGCGTGGGAGGCGGCCGACGAGCACAACGTCGTGCGGTTGATCCTGCCGCGGTCTGGGGACGGGGACGACCGCTACACCCAGGCCGCGGGCGATCTTCACCGGTGGCTGGACGCCGGCGTCCTCGTCCGGGACCCTACGCCGAACCTGTACGTGTACGAACACACCACGGGCGACGCCGTCGCGCTCGGCCTGGTCGGTGCGGTGTCTTTGCACGACCCCGCGGAGCGGCGCGTGCTGCCGCACGAGGACGTGTTTCCCGGGCCGGTCGAGGACCGTGCCGCGCTAATGGGCGCAACCGGGGCACAGCTCGAACCGATCTTGCTCACCTACGACGGCGGCGGACCGGCCAGCGACGTCGTCGACGAGGCGGTCGGCGGCGAACTGGACATCGAAGCCCGCACGTCCGACGGCGCCACCCATCGGGTGTGGCGGGTCAACGACCGGGCCGCGCTGGACGCCATCGCGGCGGACCTCGCCGATCGCCATGCGCTGATCGCCGATGGGCACCACCGGTATGCGGCCTACCTGCGGCTTCGAGAACGCTCAGTGCCGGGGTGGGACGCCGGCCTGGCCACGTTGGTGGACGCGCGACGGCATCCCCTGCGGATCGGCGGGATTCACCGGTCGGTAACCGGCATCTCGGGTCCGGCCGCGTTGAGCGCCGTGCGCGGGGCGTTCGGGTCAGTCGAGGTAATGGATTCCGTGGAGATGCGCGGCGCCGCAGGTGGACGCGGCTCGGCCAGCGTGGCGTCCGTCTCGGCGCCAGAGGCGTTGCTCGGCCGGCTGGCCGAGGCCAGGTCACAGACTGGAGGGCCCGCGTTCGCCATCGCCACCGGCACCGCGATCGCGGTCGTCACCCGCCCCGAACCCGCCGTGATTGCGGCAAGCATGCCTCCGGACCGGTCGAAACTGTGGCGTTCCCTGGACGCGAGCGTGGCCCGCCAGGTGGTGCTCAAGCACCTGTGGGGCGTCGCAGACAGCGATGCCCGGGTCTCGTACCACCACAACGCGGCCGACGCGATTGCCGCAGCGTCCGCGTCCGGCGGTGTGGCGCTGCTGCTTCCGGCGCCGCGCCACGACGAGGTGCTGGCCATTGCCGCTCAAGGCGAGCGGATGCCGCGCAAGTCGACGTCCTTCGGCCCCAAGCCCCGGACCGGTCTGCTCATGCGCCTGCTCAGTTCGCGTTGATCATGCAAAAGTGGGGCGACACGCCGGTGGGCTGATGGCCCACGTGAGGACGACTAGGGCGAATCGGCGTGTCGCCCCACTTTTGCATGATCAACGTGAGTGGAGGTCTCGTCCTCGTCACCGTCCTCTTCGGCCGACTCGATCGGTGGACTGTAGAGCCGCCTGGCCTCGCTCAACTCGATCTCGTACCGGCTCTGTGGGCCCTCGTTGCCGCGATAGAACCGGCGGTGCAACGCGCCCCGGACCTCGACGACGTCGTCCGTGCACCATCGCATGACGACCCGCTGGAGATCCTTGGTCCACGCGGCGCACAACAGCGCGTCAGACTTCTGCCGCCGTCCACGGCCGGCCGGTGGTCGGGGTCGCTGTACGACAACCCGGACAATCACCAGAAAGTCCCCGCTGGGCAGCCTGTTCCGTATGGGGTCGGCCGACACCCTCCCGATCAGATGCACCTCATTGCGGTGCTCGAGAACCGGAACGGTCGTTGTGGTCATGCTCGCCGCCTCCTGGCGATCGTGGTAGGACAAATGCCCTTCCATGATCGCGTGTGACTAGTGGGGTGCTCGGGCCTCGAGCCCAATCTGTGGATAACTCAGCGCGACGAAGCCGGTTGTGGACAGCGTGGGTCACACGACCCGGTCGTCCAGCTGCGCGACCCGATCGGCGGCGTCCGTCTCGTCTTCGACGTCGGCGTCGAGCGCCCGGACGAACCATCGGCGAGCTTCTTCGCGCCGTCCGGCCGCCTCGAGCAGGTCCGCGTAGGCGTACCGCAGCCGGGCCACCCATTGCTCCTTGGACTGGGAG
This sequence comes from Jiangellaceae bacterium, assembly GCA_030146385.1. GTDB lineage: Bacteria > Actinomycetota > Actinomycetes > Jiangellales > Jiangellaceae > JASLBX01. The sequence continues at coordinate 14,032 of JASLBX010000135.1, forward strand.
CGCAGCTCCGGCACCTGCAACGACACCACTGCCGCCTCGATATCTCCGAGGTCGCGACGGGCACCGGCCGCGACGATCAGCATCTCGATCCGGCTCTCTTGCGGGAGTCCAGTCGCGGCTGGATCGGCCGCCAGGTCGAGGGCCCGCCGTGGG
>JASLBX010000140.1 GCA_030146385.1 Jiangellaceae bacterium
GATAAGCCTACGGCGTCGAGCATCTTGACTTCAAGATAGTTGCCAGGCCACGATGAGCTACCTTGACGCCAAGAGAAATGGAGGCGCACCGTGTGGGTTCCGCAGTGTTACCTCTCGCGCGGGGTCGAACGAGCCCGTCCGTTCCACGACCTAATCGCCCAGGTCGGTGCCGACGCTCCCGGGACGGTCGTGGACCTGGGCTGCGGGCCGGGCAACCTAACGGCGATGCTGGCGGAGCGCTGGCCGGACGCCACGATCATCGGTGTCGACTCCTCGGCCGAGATGGTCCACGCGGCGCGCCAGATCGGCGGCATCGACGTGGTCCACGCCGACCTGCGCGAATGGGAGCCACCGTCACCGGTCGGTGTGCTCGTGAGCAACGCGGTCCTGCAGTGGGTGCCGGACCACCTCGAACTGCTGCCGCGCCTGGCCGGTTGGCTGGCGCCCGGCGGATGGTTCGGCTTCCAGGTGCCGGGCAACTTCGGAGAGCCGGCCCATGTCCTGCTGCGCGAACTGTCCGATTCGCCGGCGTGGCGCGACCGGGTCGGGCCGGGACGCGTAGCCCGCGCGGCAATTCACGAGCCAGTCGAGTACTTCGAGGCGCTGGCGGGGCTCGGCCTACGCGCCGACGTGTGGGAGACCACCTACCTGCACGTGCTCCAGGGTGACAACGCGGTGCTCGACTGGATGACCGGGACGGCGCTGCGGCCGGTGCTCGCGGCGCTCGACCCTGATGAGGCGGCTGCATTCATCGCCGAGTACGGGGACGAACTGCGGAAAGCCTATCCGCGCCGCCCGTACGGGACGGTCCTGCCGTTCCGGCGGTTCTTCGCCGTGGCACAGCGGCCGTTGTGAGTCAGGCACCGGCCCCGCTGTCGGGGTCCTCCGACGGTGACGTGCCGGCCCAGTCTTGGCGGCGCACCTCGTAGCACGCGATGGCCGCGGCGGCGGCGACGTTGAGCGAGCCGACCTTGCCGATCTGCGGGATGTAGGCGAGCGCGTCGCACGCCCTGAGGCATGCCGCTGAGAGCCCGTGGTCTTCGGCGCCGACGGCCAGGCACACGTCGCGGGACAAGTCCATTTCGTGCAGCGGCTGCGCATCGTCGGTGAGCTCGAAGCCTACGACGAAGTAACCTTCCCCGCGGGCGCGTTCGACGGCCGGTCCAGCTTCGGGAACGGCCTGGACGTTCAGATACCGGTCCGTGCCCATGGCCATCTTCTGTGCCTTCGCATCGCGTGGGGCGGCCGTCCGACCCACCAGGTACAGATCGGTGACGCCGAAGGCCGCGGCCGTGCGCACCACCGCGCCGACGTTGAAGGGCGACTGCACCCCGTCGAGCAGCAGCCCCATGCGCGTGGAGCTGCGCCGTTTCCACGACCGGTGGAGCCGCTTGAGGTCGGTGCCGCGCAGTTGGGCCATCGCCGCTGTCTCCCTACGTCTCCGACTCGCCAGGACGGACCTCGAGCAGACGGTAACCGCGCTCGGAGAGCAGTCGGGTCGTGGGATACCCGGCGCCGGTCAGCCAGCGCGCCAGCGAGTCCGAGCCCAGGTGCTTGTGGACAACGAGGACGGCCGATCCGCCCGGCAGCAACCGGCTCAGCCAGTGCAGCAACAGATCGTGGAGCGCCTGCTTGCCGATCCGGATCGGCGGGTTGGAGTAGATGCCGGCGAACCGGGCGTCCGCCGGCACGTTGTCGGGTGTGGTCGCCACGACGTTGTTGCGTCCGGCTCGTTCGGCGTTCTCCCGGACGAGATCGAGGGCACGCTCGTTGAGGTCGACCGCCCATACGCGGGCGCGCTTTCGCCGGAAGGCCATGGTCAGCGCGATCGGGCCGTAGCCGCAGCCGAGGTCGAGAATGTCGCCGCGCACCTGCGGAGCCGGCGCGTGCTGCAGGAGAATCCGCGTCCCGGTGTCGAGCCGTTCGTGCGAGAACACGCCCGCGTCGGTTCTGAGCTCGAGCTGGACGTCCGGCAGCGCGACCCGGACGGTGCCGCCCCGGCTTGCGACCCGCGGTCGGGCGGAGAAGTAGTGCTCGTCCGGCTCCGGCACCCGACCATCGTACGGGGCAGAATGATCCACTGTGACGACTCCTATTGCGCTGCCGGAGCCGGACGATCAGCTCGGTGACGCCAAGCAGCTTTTGCTCGACTACCTCGACTACTACCGCTCAGTGATCGCTCGGAAGGTGGACGGGCTTCCGGACGCCGAGCTGCGCAGCACCCGCCTGCCGTCCGGCTGGACACCACTGGAGCTGGTCAAGCACCTGGTCTACATGGAGCGCCGCTGGCTCGAGTGGGGGTTCCTCGGTACGCCGGTCGAGGAGCCGTGGGGAGATCGCGGCCCGGGCGGTCGGTGGGCGGTGCGTCCGGATGAATCGATGGCTGAGCTGATCTCGGGCCTGCACGCCGGTGGTGAATGGACGCGGCGCATTGTCGAGGCGGCGTCGTTGCCGGATGTGGCGGCCGTGGGCGGGCGATTTGATGGCGACGAGCGTCCACCGACACTTGCATGGATCTTGTTTCACGTCCTGCAGGAGTACGCCCGCCACGCTGGCCATCTCGACATCGTTCGTGAACTCATCGACGGTTCGGTAGGCGAGTAGTTCGGCGTGGCGGGGGCGGAGGACGCGGGCGCCGGCCGGCGCGCCCCAAGCCGCCAGGGGAGGCAAGGCCGGTGAGGGACGCCGCGGGTGAGCATCGACCGCTGTGGGCGAGGATGCGGGAATGACTGACCCGTTCTGGATACCCGTCGATCAGTACTTCACCGCCGCGCTCGTCAAGCCGGACGAGGCCCTGGACGCCGCCCTCCGCGAGAGCGACGCCGCGGGACTGCCGCCCATCAACGTCACGCCTAACCAGGGCAAGCTCCCCTGCACCTGATGGCCCCGATGTGCGGGGGACGCATCGGTCCGCGGCGTACCTGGCTGGCGGAGTCGGCGACGGCGCCGCCGCGCATTGTCCGATGCGCAGTGGGAGCAGCTCGAGCCGTTGCTGCCGTCGAACGTCGGCGGGCGTGGGCACCCCTTCGGTGACACCGCCGGGTGGTCGAGGAATCGTCTACCGGTACCGGACCGGGATCCCGTGGCGGGACCTGATTGCTGGCCGCCCACGCACCATGCCCGACGCCGTGGTCGCCGATCGCGCCTACTCGTCCGGCGTGACCCGCCGGATGCTCGCCCGGCGCGGCATCAAGGGCCGCAACGTCGTCGAGCGGCCGCAGAGGTGGTGGCGAGAGATCGATGTGCGCGCGGTACTTCACCGTTTCGGGGTCCGGGACGGCGACGACATCGACGCAGACGGCGACGGGGTCCGGCCAGACGAAGCCCACGGGTTCAACGTTGGTCACACCGGGTCCCTCGCTGGAAACACCGCAGCCGAGCGCCTCCGCCCAAAACCGGCCGAGCGGGTCGGGGGCGGTTCTTCGTCCTGACCCATGGGGACAGAACGAGAACACGGTCGCGGCCCCTCAGTCGAGACAGAACTCGTTGCCCTCGATGTCCTGCATCACGATGCACGACTCGTCGTTGCCATCGGCAAGCAGTAGTCGCACGCGTACCGCGCCGAGCGCGATCAGTCGTGCGCACTCGGCCTCGAGTGTGGCGAGGCGCGCTTCACCCACGAGCCCGGTGCCGACCCGCACGTCAAGATGCAGCCGATTCTTGACGACCTTGCCTTCGGGAACGCGCTGGAAGAACAGTCGCGGGCCCACACCTGAGGGATCAATGCAGGCGAACGCTGAACCCTGATGCTCAGGCGGCAGCGAGCGATCGAAATCGTCCCAAGTAGCAAACCCCTCCGGTGGCGGCGGTACGACGTACCCCAACACCTCGCACCAGAAACGAGCGACGCGCTCAGGTTCTGCGCAGTCGAAGGTGACTTGAAACTGCTTGACCGACGCCATCTGTCCACCATAGTGGCGCGTGCTGTTCACCGAGACCCCGGATGTCATCGCCGCGCGGGTCGAGGTCTCGCATGACATGAGTTGGTGACGCGCTGGGCCGGGTCGCATCCGGTCGTTGAATCTCGCCAGATTCAGTGAGACTGTGCCGCCTTCGATGACATGGGACATCGCGTGGTCTCCGGCACACACTCCCGCATCAGCTAGTGAGCTAGTCGACAGGCCACGCAGGTGCGGTCACCGTCGCGTGCAGCAGGTCCAGGAAGGTCTGCACCGGCCGTGGCGCTGGGGGACGCCCGTAGCTGACGGCGAGTACGCGACGGCGGTCGTTCATGCGCTGGATGCGCACCTCGGGATTCCGGTTCGCGAGCAGGGCGAGACCTGGGAGTGTGGTCACGCCCATGCCGGCCGCGACGAGCGCTTGTGTCGCCACGTAGTCGTCGGTCTCGAACGCGATGTCAGGGCGGAATCCGGCGCGGTCGCACATCGCGAGTAGATGGGCCCGGCACCGCTGGCATCCGGCGATCCATCGCTCACCGGCGAACGCGGCCAAGGCATCGGTCGGCCGACGTTCGCCCATTCGGCGCACCTGCGTTCGCGAAGCGCCGTCGGCACTCCCTGCGGTGACCATGTAGATCGGTTCGTCAAACAGTTCCACGGCCGTCATGTTGGACAGGGGCTGCCGCGGCTCGTCATGCTCGAAGGCCAGAGCCACGTCCACGTCTCCGTTGCGGAGAGCGGCCAGCGCTTCTGGCGGCTCACACTCGGTCAAGGCGAGTTCTAGCGCAGGGTGCTCCTCCAGCAGACGGGTAGCCACGGCCGGCACCACGGTGGCCAGTGCAGACGGAAAGGCGGCGAGGCGGACCCGCCCGGCCTTCAGGCCCGCGTGCGCGGCGATCTCATCCTGCGCCGACCGCACGCGGCCCAGGATCTCGTCCGCACGCGCTGCGAGAATCTCGCCCGCATCGGTGAGCCGGATTCCCCGGCCGGCGCGCTGAACCAACGGGACGCCGACCTCCGCCTCGAGACGAGCCAGATGGTGGCTGATCGCTGGCTGGCTGTACTGCAAAGCCTCCGCAGCTCCGGTTACCGATCCTTCGCGGGCCACCGCCGCCAGGACGCGCAACCGGTTGAGATCCATGGCTACCTCGATTCATAGATATCGCAGATGTTCTCAACAAATTCTTCTATTGGACTTATGAATCGATGGCTGTCAGCGTAGCCGACATGCGAGTTCCCACGATTGCCGATGTACTCCGTGCTCGGCAGGTCCTGTCGGGCGACCTGCCGCCCACCCCGATGTGGTCGTATCCCGCGCTCGACGCCACAACCGGCTCGCAGGTACTGGTGAAGCAGGAGATCGTCCAGCCCACCGGCGCCTTCAAGGTGCGTGGCGGACTGAACCTGCTGGCGAACATGACCGACGCCGAGCGCGCCCGCGGGATTGTGGGGTACTCGACCGGAAATCACGCCCAGTCGCTCGCCTACGCGGCCGAGCGCTCCGGCGTCGCGTGCTCGATCGTCATGCCCGAGAATCCGAACCCGGTCAAGGCCGCGGCGGTGCGGTCCCGTGGGGCCGAGGTGATCGAGTTCGGTGCTGAGATGGGCGAGGCCGCCGAGCATGCGGGCAAGGTCGCCGCCGAGTACGGAGCCCGCCTGGTCAGCGCCGGGGACGAGCCCGATCTCGTCGCTGGCGTTGGGACGGCCTACCTGGAGATCTTCGAGCACGCGCCGGACCTCGAGGCCATTCTCGTCCCGGTCGGAAGCGGGAGCGGCGCGGCGGCGGCCTGTCTCGTTGCCGCTGCTGTGGCTCCGGACTGTGAGGTCATCGCCGTCCAGTCGGCGGCTTCTCCGGCGGCTCATGACTCATGGCAGGAGGGCGAGGTGGTCAGCCGGCCCAACCGAACCGCGGTCGAAGGGCTCGCCACCGGCTCCGGGTTCGAGCTGACTCAGCGGGTTATGCGGCAGCACCTGAGCGACTTCCTGCTCGTCGACGACAGCGCGATCGCTCACGCCCAGCATGTGCTTGCCCGGGATGCCCACGTCCTGACCGAGGGCGCCGGGGCGGCGGCATTGGCGGCGGTGCTGACTCACCGTGACCAGTTCAGCGGCAGGCGAGTGGCAGTGGTCGCATCGGGTGCCAACGCCAGCGAAGCAGAGCTGGCCCGGCTCGCCGCATAGGCTAGTGAGCCGGAGGTGTTCGGTGGAACGTGATGATCAGGCACTAGAGACGCTTGCCGTCCATGCGGGCAGGAGCGGCGCGCGCCCAGAGGGGTCGGTGGTGTTTCCGATCTATCAGGGCACGGTGTACGAGTCCGAGCCTGGCGAGAGTTACAGCGATATCAAGTACCTGCGGCTGAGCACCACGCCGTCACAGCGTGACCTGCACGACAGGCTGGCCGCGCTCGAGGGCGCTGAGGCTGCGCTGGCGGCATCGTCCGGGATGGCGGCGGTCAGTGCCACGCTGTTGAGCGTGCTCGAGGCCGGCGACCATCTACTGGCCGGTGACGTCCTGTACGGAGGGACGCACGCACTCCTCTCCAAGTACGCCGACCGGCTCGGATGGACGTACACCCTCGTCGACGCCGGGCAGCCGGAGACGTGGTCCGCGGCGGTGCGGCCCAACACCAAGGCGGTCCTGGTCGAGTCGGTGACGAACCCGCTCATCCGCGTGGGAGACCTGCGCGCTGTGGCCGAGTTCGCCCGCCGACACGGGCTGGTCAGCATCATCGACAACACGTTCACGACGCCGGTGAACTTCCGGCCGCTGAGCGTGGGCTACGACCTCGTTCTGCACAGCGCGACCAAGTACATGGGTGGTCACTCTGATCTCGTCGCAGGCTGCGTAGCAGGAAATGCTGAGCGGGTCGAAGCGGTCCGAAACGTCCAGAACTACTTCGGTGGCTCGCTCGACCCGCACGCCGGGTTCCTGCTGTCCCGCGGGCTGAAGACGCTCGCCGTGCGAGTCCGCGCGCACAACCAGAACGCACTGGCCCTCGCGGAGTTCCTGGACCGCCATCCGGGAGTGGAAGAGGTCAACTACCCGGGCCTACCGTCCCACCCCGATCACGCTCGGGCAGCGGAACTGTTCAGCGACTTCGGCGGCATGCTCAGCTTCCGGCTCGGCGGCGGCCTGGATGCGGCCGAGCAGTTCCTCAAGACGCTGCGCATTCCGTACGTCGCCCCCAGCCTCGGCGGCGTAGAGACGCTCGTCACCAGGCCAGCGGTCACCTCCCATGCTGGGATGACTCCGTCGGCGCGGGCGGAGATCGGCGTCACTGACGACCTGATCCGGGTGAGTTGCGGCATCGAAGCATCGCAGGACCTCATCGCGGACTTCGACCAGGCCTTGACCGCCTCAGCCTGATCAAGATCAGGGTGACGTGAGTGGTGCCAGGGCACCACCAACGTCACCCTGACGTACGCAGCCCAGTGAGGTAGGCCCGCTCCAGTTGCTTGCGCACCGCGACGGGTTCGGTCCGGATTCGGTACGGCGACACCGATACCGGGCGCCAGCCGAGTTCGGCATACAGCGCGTGACGTTGTTCCGTGCGCTCTATGCCAGCGCCGAAGCGGTGCCACTCTTTCGAATTCACCTCCACAACCAGCCGAGCTTCTGGCCAGCAGGCGTCCGGATAGATCCCCGGCCGGCCGGGGAGCTGTCGGTTCCAGCGGGGCTCGGGCAGAATTCGACTCAGCTGTACCAGGTCACGTAGCTCGCATTCCGGCGCAGAGCGGCACCCGGCAATGATGTCGAGCATGGCGAGCCGGACGGCGGCGCTGTATGCCTGCGGCCCACCGCCTAGTTCGGCGACGAGTCAGAGGCTCGGACCCGTCGGCGTTGGACCGTCTCGCACAGCAATGCCCTCGTGTCCTGAAGGAGCTTCCGCTGCACGGGTCGTTTCAGCTTGCCGACGCGGTCGAGCAGTGCTTGGTGGCGGAACCGGGTTGCATCGATCGCTGCTCGAGCCAGTGGCGCCATGGGGATCTTCCAGCGGACTGCCCCGCTCGCCAGTTCGTCTGCATCGGACATGTTGTCGTCGATGAACGCGGGCACGTCTTCATCCGGGACGTCCAACCCAATCCAGTAAACCGGTGCGGGCATACGGTGCGTGCGCCGTAATCGGACGAACTCGACGTCCCCTCGCTGGCGCCCGTGCGGGACCAGGACATCGACGCCATCGGCTTCGGGCGCGTATTTCATGCCGTGCATCCGGCAAGCGGTGGCGCCCGTGATCACGGCCTTGGGGCCACCGTAAAGGACGGCGGCGCGGTACTTGTGGATGTCAGCGAGCGGCCCGGTAAAGGTGGCATAGATGCCTGGCAACACGCGCTGCCACCGACCGGCTTGGCTGATGGCGTAACGGATGAAATCCGGCGTTCCTCCTGCTGCGAGGGCTTGGTCGCGCGTAATGAGGTCGTCTTGCTCCTGGGCAATGCGCGCAATGCGTTCGGGTGGCATTGATCAAGCTTGCAGTGCCAGAGAATGGTGCCGCGGAAGTTATCCACAGGGCGCACAGTTGAGGATCGCTCTCGGGGTGAGGCGGGTGGTGCTGGAGCGCCAGCAACCTCACCCTGATCAAGCACGGCCGTCGGTGAGGCGGGGCCTGGGTTCGAGACCGGCGAGGCCGTTCCACGCCAGATTGACCAGGTGCTTGGCGACGTCGGCCTTCTTCGGTTTGCGGACGTCGAGCCACCATTGGCCCGTGAGCGCCACCATGCCGACCAGCATCTGGGCGTACATCGGCGCGTACTTGGCGTCGAAACCGCGGGTCTTGAACTCGTCGGCGAGGATGTGCTCGACCTGGCTGGCGGCGTCCGAGATCAGGCTGGCGAACCCGCCGGTCGACTGCGCCACCGGAGAGTCGCGGACGAGAATCCGGAAGCCGTCGGTCGACTCCTCGATGTAGTCGAGCAGCGCTAAGGCGGCTCGCTCGAGAATGACCCGAGGGTGCGCCGGCGCAGTCAAAGCCGAGGTGATCGCGTCGAGCAGGTGCTCCATCTCGCGGTCGACGACGACGGCGTACAGGCCCTCCTTGCTGCGGAAGTGCTCGTAGACCACGGGCTTGGACACGCCCGCCCGACTGGCGATCTCTTCGATGGAGGTGCCGTCGAAGCCGCGCTCTGCGAACAGAGCGCGGCCGACGTCAAGTAGTTGCTCGCGGCGCTGCTTTCCGGTCATCCGGACCCGGCTCGACGTCGCCCTTGGACGCGTCGTCACGGTCTCGGCCACACGGGCATTATGCCTGGTCAGCCCCAGGGCGCGATCAGAGTTTTCTCGCCGCCGTAGTCGTCCACGCGCTTGGCCTCGATTCGCTCGGGGCTCGGCCAGCGGACATCCCAGGCCCAGCCGAGCTTCTCCAGCGCCCAGATGATGCGAGCGGTCGAGTCGATCTGGCCCTTCAGGACACCGTGACGTGCGCAAGTCGGGTCGGCGTGGTGGAGGTTGTGCCAGGACTCGCCCATCGAAAGGAACGCGAGCCACCACACGTTGCCCGACTTGTCGCGGCTGGCGAACGGACGCTCGCCGATGGCATGGCAGATCGAGTTGATCGACCAGGTGACGTGGTGCAGCAGGCCGACGCGGACGAGCGTCCCCCAGAAGAACGCGGTGAGCGCGCCCTGCCAGGACCACGAGAGCAGGCCGCCGAGCACCGCTGGCAGCAGCAGCGAGACGGCGACGAGAGCGGGGAAGGCCTTGCTGATCCTCCGCAGGTCGGGATCCTTGATCAGGTCGGGGGCGTACTTGCGCTGGTCGGTCTGCTCGATATCGAACATCCAGCCCATGTGGGCGTAGAACATGCCCTTCATCAGGGCGGGCACCGTCTCGCCGTAACGCCACGGCGAATGCGGGTCGCCGTCCCTGTCGGAGAACTTGTGGTGCTTGCGGTGGTCGGCGACCCAGCGGATGACGGGGCCTTCGATGGCGAGGCTGCCGGATATCGCCAAGGCGTTCTTGACCGCGCGGTTCGTCTTGAACGAGCGATGGGTGAAGTAGCGGTGGAAGCCGACCGTGACGCCGTGCCCGGAGATCGCGTACATCAGCACAGCAATGGCGACGTCACGCCAGCCGAGCCAGCCACCCCAGGCAAACGGGATGGCGGCCAGGATCGCGAGGAATGGAACCGCGATGAAGATCCCGAGCGTGACGCGCTCGGCGGTGGACTGCTGGTCGGTGCTCAGCGTTCCCGTGGGGAGATCTTCGGACGGTGTTGATGGTGTGGTGTCGGTGACGGTCGTCATGGCGACCTCCTTCTGGTGGAGCGGCTCTACCAGGGAAGGTCCACCTTCCCTACGGCACCGTAACCTACGACACCGTAGGTAGTGCAAGCCGGTGTTTACCCGGATGCTTTGCCCGTAATCCTTCACACCAGCGACACAGTCATTGACGGCTCCCGAGAGAGCGGAGCCGTGGGATAGGCTCGCTCTCGGCTCAGTAACGCGGTGTTCGGGGCGCTGAGGGCCCGCGACGGTCGCGGGATCTTGAGGCCTGAGCCACGAGGCGGGATGGCTGCGAGCGACATCGCCGGCAAGCGAGTCGTGTCGCCCGCGCTGGTCGGGCGGGAAGCTGAGCTTGGCCAGATCGCATCTGCGGTGTCGCGGCCGCCAGCGTTGGTGATCCTCGATGGTGAGGCCGGCATCGGAAAGACCCGCCTGGTCAACGAGCTGGCTCGACGTCCCGAGCTGGTAGACCGCCGGCTGATGGTTGGCCGATGCCACGGCATTCGAGAGTCGTTCCCGCTGGGGCCGGTGATCGAGGCGGTCCGCGGGCTCGGCTCCGACCTCGAGGCTGCGCAACTGTCGTCGGTGGTCGGCGTACTGCGGCCGCTGCTCCCTGAGGTTGCGGGCGCGCTGCCTCCTGCTCCGCTGCCGCTCGACG
>JASLBX010000180.1 GCA_030146385.1 Jiangellaceae bacterium
CGACTGTCGAACAGGGTCTGATACGCGGCCCGGTGGAGCGGCTCGCTGTCCAGCAATGTGCCGTCGAGGTCGAGCAGCACCCCGTCCAAGTGCCTACGGCCTAGCGGTCCCATGTGAAGATCTGGCTACCAGTGGCTACTTCTCCTGACTCGGCCAGATTACCCAGATCGGCCAGCGTCGCGTCCAGTGCGACGATAGGACAAATCGCCGACCGTCCGCCGCGCTCGATCTCCGCGGGATCCCACGCTACGACCGCGTCACCGGCTGTGACGTGAGCGTTCTCCGCAACAAGCAACTCGAACCCGGCACCGGCCAGCTGGACGGTGTCGATACCGAGATGCACCAGCACGCCGGCCCCGTTCCAGGCCTGCACGACGTAGGCGTGCGGATGCAGCTTGACAACCGTCCCGTCGACCGGCGCGACCGCGATACTGCGACCTTCTCGCTTCGGGTCGATGGCCATGCCCGGGCCGACGAGCGCAGCTGAGAACACCGGGTCTGGCACCTCCGCCAGCGGCATCGCCCTCCCGGCGACCGGAGCCACGACCGGAAGGCTCACATCAAGTCCTCGATGTCCGAAGCGATGGTGTCGGCGTCCGGCCCGACCACGACCTGGACGGCGGGGCCGGCCTTGATGACGCCATGTGCGCCGGCCGCCTTGAGACCGGCCTCGTCAACCAGAGACGGATCCTCGACCTCCGCGCGCAGGCGGGTGATGCAGGGCTCGATCTCGATGATGTTGTCGGCTCCGCCCAGGGCGGCGAGGATCTGCTCGGCATTGTTCATCTGGTTCCTCCATCAACGGGGTCGGTCTGGGTCACCTTGGAGAGTCCGCGCGGAGCGTCCGGATCGAGTCCAAGCCGTCGCGCCAAAGCCTCGACGAGCAACTGCGCGGGTACGACAAGAGCAAGGGGGGCGACGAGCTCTGACAGCCGGGGACCGCGCGCTGCGACGTCGCACGCGGCCGCGAAGTCTTCGTCACCGCCGATGCCGACAGAGGCACCGACACCTCGTTCACGCAGGTCGTTGGCCAGCTCGGTCATCCCGCCGACCATTGGGCCGTCCTGTGCCGCGACGAGCACGGCGACATGCTCGGCGTCCACGACGGCGATCGGTCCGTGCCGTAGGTCCGCGTACGACAGCCCTCTGACCGGGCGCAGGCAGGTTTCCTCGAGCTTGAGCGCGGTCTCCAGGGCCGTGCCGAATACGATGCCCCGGCCGCTGACGAGGATGTCCGGAGTGGCGGCCAGCGCGTCAACCGCCTCGTCCACCCCGTCCCGCTCGGCGATCAGTCGCTCCACCTCAGCCGGGGCACGGTCGAGATCGGCGTCCAGCGCGTCCGGCTTCGGCGCGAGGGCTCCGGCCAGCACTGCCATGGCCGCTAGCTGAGCCGTGTACGACTTGGTCGCCGGGACGGCGAGCTCGCGTCCGGCGTTAGTCACCATCGCCAGATCAGCCGACTTCGCGAGGGCGCTGTCGGAGTCGTTCGTCACGGCGATCGTCCGGGCACCGCAACCCGCCGCCCAGTGCTGGGCTTCGACGATCTCCTGCGTCTCGCCCGATTGCGACACCGAGACCACCACCGCGTCGGACAGGTCGAGGCGGGCGCCGTAGTGCGTGCCCACGCTGGGAGCGGCCAGCCCGGCCGGGTGTCCTGCATGCACCTCGAGCAGATACCGGCCGTAGATGGCGGCGTTATCCGACGATCCGCGGGCCACGAACAAGACGGTTCGGCGGCTCGCGGCCAGATCGCGGATCGCCGGTCGCAGCGGGCGCAGCGCCTCGATCGTGCGGGCCAGCGCGGCGGGCTGCTCCGCGATCTCGCCGGCCATGGTGGTGACGGTCATGTGGGCGGCTCCTGTTCGGGCAGCTCGGGGCGACCAACGGTACGGCCTCCCGCGCGCTGTCGCTGGCTGGGGACGATGGACGGTTGCGGGCGCGCGACGGGGACCCACAGGTTGTACCGGTCGGCCCGGTATACCGCTTCGGAGAACTCGACGGCGAGGTCGCGGCTGAAGGCCCGCCGGGCGATGCGAAGCACGGCGCGACCCTTCTCGATGCCGAGCAGGTCGGCCTCCTCCGTATCGGCCTCGCTGGCGTCGACGGTGTCCTCGCCCCATGCCGGCAGCAGGCCGCGGTGTTCGAGTTCGGCGTACAGGCTCTCCGGCGGCGGATCGATGAGATTGGGGACGAGCGCCTCCACGAGCCAGCAGTGCTGCACCGACATCGGCTCGCCGTCGGCGTACCGCAGCTGGTGAAGGTGGACGACCGGATCGGCCGGCTCGATCTCGAGTGCGGCCGCGATTCTCGCGTCCGCTGGAACAACTTCGGCTCGAAGGTGCTTAACCGAGGGCTTCATCCCGCGCCGGCGCATCTCCTCGCTGAACGAGGTGAGCCGGACCTGGAGGTCGACCTTGGGCCGGGCGACGAACATCCCTCGCCCGTGGACCCGCTCCAGAATGCCCTCGAGGACGAGTGCGTCCACCGCCTGCCGGACCGTCATACGGGAAACCCCGAACCGCGCACACAGTTCTCGCTCGCTGGGTAGCGGATCGCCGGCGTCGAGCTCCTGGGTCGCAAGGGCGCGCAGATAGTCACGTACCTGCACGTACTTGAGAGTCCCCCGTCGCACCGTCGTGGAGCCCTTCGGTTGAATAATCGAATTGCTACCCGGAGGGACCTTGACAGCCCTCACCCTGGCGTCCAGGGTAATCCCCGCGGGACATACACATCTAGACCAGTCCTGACCACACGGTTCACGATCAGCTGGAGGTCGCGTGTCGGTAGTCGACGGTCCTGTGCCGAAACATCGCCAACTACGCGAGATCCTGCTCTCAGTGATCGACTCCGAACTGATGCCTGACGCGCCAATCCCGTCCGAGCGGGACCTGGTCACCCGGTACAACGTGAGCCGGGCAACCGTCCGCGAGGCCGTCGGCCGGCTGGTCAGCGAGGGCCGCCTCTACCGGGTGCGGGGCAAGGGGACGTTCGTCGCCGCGCCGCGCGTCGAGTCGCAACTGCATCTGGCGTCGTTCACCGAGGACATGCGCCGCCGCGGTCACAAGCCGTCGACGATCGTGCTGGGAGCCGACGTCTCCGTCCCACCGCCCCCGGCGCGGGCGGCCCTCGGGCTGACCACGACCGACCGGGCGTACCGCATCGAGCGACTACGGTCGGCGGATGGCGCGCCAATGGCGCACGAGGTCTCCTGGTTGCCGGCCGGACCGTTGCCAGGATTGCTAGAGCACGACCTGTCCGGATCGGTGTACTCCATCCTGGCCCGGGACTATGGCCGGCTACTCGACTCGGCATCGCAGACGGTCTGGGCCGAAGGCGCCGACCCGCTGCGTGCCCGGCTACTCCGGGTGCCGCCGGCGGCGCCGCTTCTGGTGTTCCGCCGAACGTCCTATGCGGCGGGACGCCCGATGGAGCACGTCACGTCGTGGTACCGGGCCGACCGCTACCAGGTCCACATGAAGCTCGACCGGACGTCCACCACCACTCCGACCCACGCCAGCCCGATTTCGGGATAGCCCGCGCCGGACCGTGGCGATTAGCCGTGCGCCTTTTCGGTGCGGGGTCTTGACAGATATCCGCCGGGCGTCCAAGGTATGGCGCGCGAGCCACATATCTAGACCAGTACTAACCACCCGTCGACAGCTAGCCGCCCCAGAGGACCGACCAAAGGAGAAGAAGTTGAGTACTGCGAGTACGACAGCGTCGTCCGCTGGCAGTGCGCGGGGCTCCACCCTCGTCGTACTGCAGCGGATCGGCCGCAGCTTGATGCTGCCCATCGCCGTCCTCCCTGCCGCTGCCCTACTGCTGCGGTTCGGATCGAACGACATGCTCGGCGGCAAGGAGGATCCCGGCGGCGGGTTTCCGCGAGGGTTGGCCCAGTACTCCGCGCTGGAGTGGCTTCAGCCGGTCGCAGATGTGCTGGCTGCAGCCGGCGGCGCATTGTTCGCCAACCTGCCGATCCTGTTCGCACTCGGTGTGGCGATCGGTTTCGCCCGCCGGTCTGACGGCTCCACGGCGCTCGCCGGGATCGTGGGCTACCTAGTGTTCAATGGCGTAACCGACGCC
This sequence comes from Jiangellaceae bacterium, assembly GCA_030146385.1. Lineage (GTDB taxonomy): Bacteria > Actinomycetota > Actinomycetes > Jiangellales > Jiangellaceae > JASLBX01. The sequence continues at coordinate 4,084 of JASLBX010000180.1, forward strand.
ATGTCGCCATACGTCCTTGGCACTCCTGCCGAAGGTGAAGAGCAGGAGCTGGTCAACTTCGGCGTGCTGGGGGGCATCATCATGGGCATCGTCGCCGCACTGCTGTGGCAGCGGTACCACCGGATCAAACTCCCCACCTATCTGGCCTTCTTCGGCGGCCGTCGCTTCGTGCCGATCATCACGGCGTTCGCCGCGGTGATCATCGGAGTCCTGATGAGCTTCCTCTACCGGCCGTTCGCCGCGGTTCTGGACGCGTTCGGCGAGGCGGTCAGCGACAACGAGGTCATCGGCGGCGGGTTGTTCGGATTCGTCAACCGGCTGCTGATCCCACTCGGTCTGCATCACATCCCCAACAACATCCTGTGGTTCCAGGTCGGAAGCTACGAGACCCCGGCCGGCGAAGTCGTTAACGGTGATCTCACTCGCTTCTTCGCAGGCGACCCGACCGCCGGCTCGTTCATGACCGGCTTCTTCCCGATCATGATGTTCGCCCTGCCGGCTGCTGCGCTCGCCATCTGGCAGACGGCCCGCCCGCGGCAGAAGAAGATTGTCGGCGGCATCATGCTGTCGGCCGCGCTGACCTCGTTCCTCACGGGCGTGACCGAGCCGCTGGAGTTCTCGTTCCTGTTCGTGGCCTACCCGCTCTACTTCATCCACGCGGTGCTGACGGGCACCTCGCTGGCACTGGTCAATGCACTGGGCATCAGAGACGGCTTCGGGTTCTCCGCCGGTGCGATCGACTACCTGCTCAACTTCCGTATCGCCGAGATGCCCATCCTGCTCGTTGTAATCGGACTCGGGTATGCGGCCATCTACTACTTCCTGTTCCGCTGGGTGATCATCAAGTGGAACATGCCAACACCGGGCCGCGAGGAAGAGGCTGAGGCCATCGAGGCGTCGCTCGGCGAAGAAGCCGCCGAGATCGTTAGCGGCAAGCAGACCACCCGCACTGCCACCCGCAGGGACGACGACCTTCCCCCGATCATCGACCAGGGAAGCGACGAGTCCAAGTAACCTACACGTAGTGCCGTTCGATCACGTTCAGCATGCCTGTGGGTGCCGTGTGGGCGGCCCAGCACCAAGGCCGGCAAAGCACCTGGGGGAACCCGTGCCCGAGATAACCGGAGTCGGAGTCAGCCCCGGACGCGCCGCCGCGCCGCTGATCCATATGCCGGACGCCGTGGCCGAGCCACCCGCAGATGCCAAGCTCGCACCGGACGCAGACCCGGACGCCGAGTCCGCGCGGATCGCCACCGCCGCGGAGACTGTCAAAGCCAACCTTGAAGCCCGGGCCGCCAAGGCGACCGGAGACGCCGCCGGCGTCCTCGAAGCTACCGCACTGATGGCCGTCGACCCCACCCTCGTCCAGGCGGCTCAAGCCAAGGTCACCGTGGGCACTGCTCCCGAACGCGCCGTGTGGGAAGCGGCCGACGAGGTGGCCGCAATGCTGGCGAGCCTCGGCGGGTACATGGCGGAGCGCACTCGTGACGTCGCGGACGTGCGCGACCGGATCGTCGCGGTGCTCACCGGCCAACCGGCACCCGGCGTACCCGCCCGTTCCGAGACCTTCGTACTCGCCGCGCGAGACCTCGCCCCAGCCGACACAGCGACCCTCGACTCCGCGACGTGCATCGCGCTCGTCACCGCCGAGGGCGGCCCTACCTCGCACACGGCCATCCTCGCCAGGGCACTCGGCCTGCCCGCCGTCGTCGCGGCATCCGGCATCCTGGACGTCGCGGAGGGGACGGTCGTCCTGGTCGACGGCGCGGCCGGAACCATTCAGACCGATCCGAGCGCAGACCAGATCGCCAGAGCGGAGCAGGTCGCCCAGCGGGTCCGGACGTTCGATGGGCGGGGACGGACGTCCGACGGTCACCGCGTTGAACTGCTCGCCAACGTAGGAGACGCGAAGGGAGTACCCGCAGCCGTCGAGATGGGCGCCGAGGGAGTCGGGCTGTTTCGCACCGAGTTCTGCTTCCTGGGCCACGACACCGCTCCGACGATCGATGAGCAGGTCGCCGCGTACCGCGCGGTCCTTTCTGCGTTCCCCGGCAAGAAGGTCGTCGTCCGGACGCTCGACGCCGGGGCCGACAAGCCGCTCCCGTTTCTCAACCTCCACGACGAGGCGAATCCGGCCCTTGGTGTACGAGGTATCCGCACCGTTGGCCACGCGGAACAGGTGCTCACCGATCAGTTGACCGCCATCGCCGCCGCCGCGCAAGCCGAGCAGTCCCAGGTGTGGGTCATGGCGCCGATGGTGGCGACCGCCGCCGAAACCGCCGACTTCGTCGCTCGATGCCAGGCCACCGGGCTGCAAACCGCCGGTGTGATGGTCGAGGTGCCGAGTGCCGCGCTCCGGGCGGCGGACATCTTGACGACTGCCGCTTTCGCCAGCATCGGCACCAACGACCTCGCTCAGTACACGATGGCCGCCGATCGGCTGCTCGGCGAGCTCGCGGCACTCAACGATCCATGGCAGCCAGCCGTGCTGCGGCTCATCCAGTTCACGTGCGAAGCCGGGGCGCGGCACGACAGGCCGGTCGGGGTCTGCGGCGAGGCGGCGGCAGATCCAGCGCTGGCGTGCGTTCTGACCGGCCTGGGTATTTCGAGCCTGTCCATGACGCCCCGCGCGATTCCCGACGTCGCCGAGGTACTCCGAACGACGACACTGCAGGACTGCAAGGAGCTCGCCTACCTGGCCCTGACTGCCCTGACGGCCACCGAGGGCCGGGCACGCGTGCGTGCCAAGCTGCCGGTCCTGGACGAGCTCGGCCTCTAACGGCACCGCCGTAACCTCGCGTTGCCCCTCTCGCGTTGATCACGGCCGTCTTTTGGTCGCGAGCCCATGAAGACCACGAATCGCCCGTGATCAATACGGGTACTTGGAGAACTCGTACGCTGGACGTGTGGAGCCGCTGGCGAACCTCTGCGAGCTGTACCGAGACTCGGGATTCTTCGGGCAGCCGGCCAACGGCGTCACCAGCCTGGCGTTCGTCGTCTCCGGAGTCGCGATCGCGGCTGACCGCAGACGAAACGGCCGTCGCCGGCTGCCCTACGTCTTGCTGGTCGTCGCCGTCGGCGCTGGATCCCTCGTGCAGCATGGGTCGAACCCCGACTGGCAGGCGTACGCGCACGACCTTCCGCTCGCCACGCTGCTGGCTTACGTCGCGGCCGACGGTGCGTCCGACGTCCTGCGCCGGAACATCTCGCCGGCATGGTGGCTGGCTGTGCCGGCCGCCATGGTTCCGGTCGTTGCCGCAAGCTCGGACGCCTCGTCGGTCACCCAAGGCGTCCTCGCGGCCGTCGCTGTCGGGACGAACCTGCTCCGCGCCTGGCGCCGCCCGCGGCGTCGCACAACCTTGATCGGCTCGATGCTGATCCTCGGAACGGGCGCTCTCGTCGGGACCATCGGCGACCGCACATCCCTCTGCCAGCCCGACAGCCTTCTGCAGGGCCACGCGTTCTGGCATCTGATGGCCGCGCTGGCGCTCTGGTGGCTGGCGCCGGCGATAGGCCGCCGTGACGACCCAGACGTCGCTACGCCGACTGAGCCGGTGGCTGGGCTCCTTGGGCGTCCAGATCAATCTCCAGCAGAGCAACCAGCGCGTCCAGAGACTCCTCCGCACCCTCGCCCTCGGCCGACAGAGTGACTTCGTCCCCGTGCTCGACACCCAGCGTCATGATCGCGAGGATGCTCGACGCATCGACAGGTGCCGCATCGCCCTTGCGGATCTGGACCGGGGTGGGCTGCTCTGCGGCGGCCTTGACGAACACCGCGGCTGGGCGGGCATGCAAGCCGACCTTGCTCGCGACTACGACGGTGCGCTCGGGCACGTGGTCTCCTCTTCGGTCGATGCACCCCTGCTCGGACCGTACAACTCTAGCGATCGGCGGAAGCTTCCTCCGGTACTCGGCGCTGAACCGGAACCTGTCACGTATCTGGTGGCACACCTGTTGGACGGACGGGCAATACTTAGGGGCGACGAGACCGTCCCTCCGTTGGCGTGGGGACGCGAATACATCGCACACACCCGCTAGGAGCAACGATGCCCATCGCCACCCCCGAGAAGTACGCGGAGATGCTCGACCGCGCCAAGGACAACGCCTATGCTTTCCCGTCCATCAACGTCACGTCGTCGCAGACGCTGAGCGCTGCTCTGCGCGGACTCGCAGAGGCCGAAAGCGACGGCATCATCCAGGTCTCGAGCGGCGGCGCTGAGTTCTGGTCCGGCGCGACGATCAAGGACATGGTCGTCGGTGCGGTCGCCATGTCCGAGTACGCCAAGGTCGTCGCCGAGAAGTACCCGGTGACTGTCGCACTGCACACCGACCACTGCCCGAAGGACAAGCTGGACGGGTTCATGCGTCCACTGCTGGAGATCTCCAAGGAGCGGGTCGGCCGAGGCGAGGACCCGCTGTACCAGTCCCACATGTGGGACGGCTCGGCCGTGCCGCTGGACGAGAACCTTGACATCGCGGATGAGCTGCTCGAGCTGTCGGCCCAGGCCAAGGCCGTCATGGAGATGGAGATCGGAGTCGTCGGCGGCGAGGAAGACGGCATCGTCGGCGAGATGAACGAGAAGCTCTACTCGACGACCGGAGACGCGATCGCCGTCGCGGAGCGGCTTGGTCTTGGCGAGCGAGGCCGGTACCTGCTCGCAGCCACCTTCGGCAACGTGCACGGCGTCTACAAGCCCGGTCACGTCAAGCTCCGTCCGTCCGTCCTCGACGACATCCAGAAGGCAGTCGGTGAGAAGTACGGCAATGAGAAGCCGTTCGCGCTCGTGTTCCATGGCGGTTCGGGATCCCTGCTGGAGGAGATCCACGAATCGATCGACTACGGCGTGGTCAAGATGAACATCGACACCGACACCCAGTACGCGTTCACGCGTCCCATCGCGGCGCACATGTTCCAGAACTACGACGGCGTCCTGAAGGTGGACGGCGACGTTGGCAACAAGAAGGCGTACGACCCACGCTCGTACGGCAAAGCCGCCGAGGCTTCGATGGCCGCTCGCGTCGCGAAGGCATGCGAGGAGCTCCGTTCGGCCGGCCAGAAGATCTGAGCTCGCCGTCACCGCCTGGCGGCCAGCGGTAGGTTCGGCGCCGCCAGCGCGGTGGGGTGCCCAGCAGGTCCAGTGATACGCGCCGGTCTGCGCAGGCCGCTTGCTCAGCCTGGGAGAAGGTCGTGGACGACGACCGCCTGGTCGCGGCCTGGCCCGACGCCGATGACGCTGATGCGCGCACCGCTCAGGTCCTCGATCGCCTTGACGTACGCCTGCGCGCTCGCCGGTAGGTCGCTGAGCTCACGCGCCCCGCTGATGTCCTCGCTCCACCCGTCGAGGTACTCGTAGATCGGCTTGGCGTGGTGGAACTGGGTCTGCGTCATGGGGACCTCGTCCACTCGCTTTCCGTCGACGTCGTAGGCGACGCACACCGGAATCCGCTCCCATCCGGTCAGGGTATCGAGCTTGGTCAACACGAAGTCCGTGACGCCGTTGACGCGGGCTGTGTAGCGAGCGATCGGCGCGTCGTACCAGCCGCAACGGCGGGGGCGGCCGGTCGTCGTTCCGTACTCGCCGCCCGCGTCGCGGAGCCGGTCGCCGTCCTCCTCGAGCAGCTCCGTGGGAAAGGGGCCCTCGCCGACTCGTGTCGTGTAGGCCTTGACCACCGCGATGATCCGGTCGATCCGGTTCGGCGGGACGCCGGTACCGGTGCAGGCTCCGCCGGCGGTCGCATTCGACGACGTGACGAACGGGTACGTCCCGTGGTCGACGTCCAGCATGGTCGCCTGACCGGCCTCGAACAGCACGGTCTTGTCCTCGTCCAGCGCGTCGTTGAGCAGCAGCGCCGTGTCGGCCACCATCGGCTCGAGCCGATCAGCGAAGCCGAGAAGCTCATCGGCCACCTCATCGATGGTGACGGCACGCCGGTTGTAGATCTTGGTCAGGACCTGATTCTTGATCTCAAGTGCGCCTTCGACCTTCTGGCGGAGGATCTTCTCGTCGAACAGGTCCTGGACCCTGATGCCGACCCGGCTCATCTTGTCGGCGTACGTCGGCCCGATGCCGCGCCCGGTCGTACCGATGCGGCGCTTGCCGAGGAAACGCTCGGTTACCTTGTCGAGGGTTCGGTTGTAGGGCGGGATCACGTGCGCATTGGCGCTGACGACAAGCCGCGACGTGTCGACGCCTCGCGCATCGAGCGCGTCGATCTCCGAGAAGAGCACGCCGAGGTCGATCACCACGCCGTTGGCGATCACCGGCACGACTCCTGGCGTGAGGATGCCCGAAGGCAGCAGGTGCAGCGCATACTTCTCATCGCCGATGACCACCGTGTGTCCGGCGTTGTTGCCGCCGTTGAACTTGACGACGTAGTCGACAGCACTGAGCCCACCGCCCGCACGATCGACCGCATTGCGCCCGCCGAGCAGGTCGGTGGCCTTGCCCTTTCCTTCGTCGCCCCATTGGGCGCCGATGAGTACGATCGCGGGCACCGATGCACCTCTTCGAGTCAGGACGGCTGGGCCCGGCCCGGCTGCCGGTCGCGGCCGAGAGTACCTGAGGTACGCCGGGCGGTTGCTCAGCTGGACGGCGTTCCGACTGCGTCACGAATCTGCTGGCCCTGCTCCTCATCTTCGGTGCGGGCGCAGTGTGCGCAGCAGTAGAACCGTCCTGAAACCTCGACCCCGTGACCCACGATCCGGCACCGGCAGTGCTCACACACCGGCGCAAGCCGGTGGATGGCGCACTCGAACGAGTCGAACGTGTGGACGTTGCCACCGACGGTGTGAACCTCGAAGGACAGGTAGTAGTCGTTGCCGCAGACCTCGCATGTGGCCATGGCGACCTCCTTGCTCGCTGGTCCTCAATTTCCAGCCTGCGCTCGCGAGCCGGATCTTGCAACCGGGCCCGCGCACGCGGCCTACCGATGGCCGGGAAACTAATTCCCCGAAAACTCGTGCGTAATTTGAGAAATTTCAGGGCATCATAGAGATAGCGAGGCCGCCGGGGCCGCTGCAGGGGACGGATCCTGGCGGCCTCCTCATGTCTAGCACGCCTCGAGACGGCGTCGTTACGCGTCGAGCACGGCAAGATCGATCGGGAATGTTGCCATGATCCTGGCGCCCCTACGGCGGCTGGGCCACTGGCGGTGGTGTGGCTCTCCTAAGCTGGGGCCTCGTGAAGGCTTTGGTTGTCGGCTCCGGTGCTCGCGAGCACGCCCTCGTCCGTGGACTCTTGCGCGATTCCGGCGTCACCGAGGTGCATGCGGCACCGGGCAACGCCGGTGTCGCTGCGGACGCCACCGGCACGCATCCGGTCGACGCAACCAATCCCGACGCGGTGGCCGACCTGGCGGCGCGGCTCTCGGCCGACCTAGTGGTGATTGGCCCGGAAGCTCCGCTCGTCGCCGGGGCCGCGGATGCGGTGCGCGCCCGAGACATCGCCTGTTTCGGCCCGTCCGCACAAGCCGCCAGGATCGAGGGCTCCAAGGCCTTCGCAAAGGAGGTCATGGCCGCAGCTGGAGTGCCCACGGCCATGGCAGTCGTATGCGACACGCCTGACGAGGCCGACGCGGCGCTGGACCGGTTCGGCGCGCCGTACGTGGTCAAGGACGATGGGCTGGCCGCAGGCAAGGGGGTCGTCGTCACGCCTGATCGCGACGTCGCGCTCGCGCATGCGAAGGTCTGCGAACGGGTGGTCATCGAGGAGTATCTGGACGGTCCCGAGGTCTCTCTGTTCTGCATCACGGACGGCCAATCGGTCCTTCCGCTGACGCCGGCGCAGGACTTCAAGCGCGCGTACGACGGCGACCAGGGGCCCAACACGGGCGGCATGGGCGCATACACACCACTGCCCTGGGCACCGGACGCCCTGGTCCCCGACGTGCTGAAACGAGTCGTTCAGCCGACCATGGACGAGCTTCGCCGCCGCGGCACGCCGTACACAGGCGTCCTTTACGCCGGTCTGGCCCTGACGTCCCGCGGCGTCCGCGTCGTCGAGTTCAATGCCCGGTTCGGTGATCCGGAGACCCAGGCCGTGCTGGCGCGGCTGCGTACTCCGCTGGGCGGGATGCTGCATGCGGCCGCCACCGGGCAGCTTCGCGACCACCAAGCGCCGACCTGGGAGCCCGGGTCTGCTGTGACGGTCGTGATCGCGTCGTCGGGCTACCCGGCGACTCCGCGAGTCGGTGATCCGATTGAGGGGCTGCCCCAGGCAGCCGCCGTCGAGGGCGTCGAGATCCTGCACGCCAGTACGCGGCTGGACTCCTCGGGTGCGCTGGTCAGCAGCGGAGGCCGAGTGCTGTCCGTCACCGCCGTCGGATCTGAGCTCGGGCAAGCCCGCGACCGCGCCTACGAGGCCGCATCGCAGATCCGCCTGGCAGGGAGCCACTACCGGACGGACATCGGCCGGGACGCCCACCTGGGCAACGTGTACGTGCCCATCGTCGGCTGAACGACACCTTAACCGCTCACTCGCCAGCTCAGTTCTTGGTCCGCCACCGCACGGTTGCTGCGCCGTGCGAAAAATCACATGCGCCAAGGCCCGGGGATTCACTAGTATCAGCGTATTCAGCAACTTGTGAAAGTTCAGAAGGAGAGAGCCCGGGGCGGAGTCATGGCCATCGAAACGCGGAGCTACGACAAGTCGCGGCGGGCGACCGAGCTTCCATCGTTGCCCCGCTCCAGATGGGTCTTGGCAGCCAAGGAGGCGGCCTTCATCGGTGTCGCCGCCTTGCTCTACTCGCTGGTCCGGGGCCTGACGAATGACCGCGTCGACGCCGCCTTCGCCAATGCGGAGCAGGTTGTAACTCTGGAGCGCCGGCTCGGCCTGTTCGTCGAGCCGGACCTGCAGTCCTTCGCGCTGCAGTCCGAACTGGTGCTTGATGCCGTCAACGCCATCTACATCTCGTACTGGCCGCTGGTGTTCGGCACGCTCGTGTGGATGCTGGTGCGGCACCCCGGCGCGTACCCGCTGTTCCGCAACGCGGTTCTGGCGTCCGGGGCGCTCAGCCTGGTGGTGTTCGCCATGTTCCCGCTCGCGCCGCCGCGGTTCCTGCCGGAGCACGGCTTTGTCGACACGATCGCCGAGGAGTCCGCGGGCTACCGCGGCTTCAGCGCGTCGCCGCTGGTGAACGAGTACGCCGCGATGCCGAGCCTGCACTTCGGTTGGGTCTTGCTGCTCGCGATCGCGGTCGGTGTGGTAGTCGGCAGCCGGTTGATCCGAGCCGTCACGTTCACCGCGCCGCCGCTGATGTTCGCA
>JASLBX010000211.1 GCA_030146385.1 Jiangellaceae bacterium
CTTGCTGGACGGCTCGTCGTGGGGCCGGAAGAAGATGTCGATCGCGCGCCCGTCGTAGTGCGCGGAACCGGCGATGTGGCCCGAGTCGATGCCGTCCGATTCGAATCCACCGACGGTGAGCGGGCCGTGTGCCGCCTCGATCTCGTCCAGTACGGCACCGGCCCGCGGGGTCAGCCCGTCCTCGCCTGGATCCTCTGCGGTGTATGACGCACTCCGGAACGTGCAGGTGAGCGTGGCCGGCGAGTTGCCAGACAGTGCGGACGCGAGTGTCCTCGCCTTGGACTCGTGCTGGGCGTACGCATCGGGAAACGCGCTGCGCTGCACACGTTGCGCCGCGTCGGTGATCTCAAGCTCGCGGTAGTCGCTGATCTCGACCAGCTCGTCGTAGAACGCCCCGGCCGCGTAGACGGGGTCCTGGACCTGGTCCGGCGTACCCCAGCCTTGCGACGGGCGCTGCTGGAACAACCCGAGTGAGTCGCGGTCGCCGTAGTCGAGATTGTACAAATCGGACTCTTGGAACGCAGTGGCCAGTGCGATCGTGATCGCCCGGGCCGGGAGCCCGCGCTGCTCGGCGACGGCCGCGATGGTTGCGGCGTGGACTGCTTGCTCAGGGTGCAGCGACACGCGGTACTCGCCGACTTCGGCGATGCACTGCTCGCGAGCGATCGGGTTGAACCGCCCGTCGGTCCACCAGACGAGCAAAACGGCGGCCCCCGCCCCCAGTAGGGCGAGGACCGTCACGATCGCCACCAGGCGTCCTGTTCGATTCATCCTGAGACGACAACGTCCTGAGCGCGACTGGAATTTCCCGTGCACCCTCGTCCCGAACACCACGAGGCGGGCCGGTGCTCTACTAGGCGCACGCGCCTGGTACGGCACCCATACGCATGCTGAACGTGATCGACCGGCATGGTCAGTTCGTGTGGAGGGCCACGTTGAGTCCGCCCCAGTCGCCGGAACGCGCGATCGCCTCCACCGCGCCCGTAACGCTGTTGCGGCGGAACAGTAGCCCGTCCTGGCCGGAGAGTTCGCGGGCCTTGACGATCCGGTTGTCCGGGAGGCTCACCTTGGTTCCCGCGGTGACGTAGCAGCCGGCCTCGACCACGCAGTTGTCGCCCAGCGATATGCCGATGCCCGCGTTGGCGCCGATCAGGCAGCCCTTGCCGACCGAAATGACCTCTTTGCCGCCGCCCGAGAGCGTGCCCATGATGGACGACCCGCCACCGAGGTCCGACCCGTCGCCCACCACGACACCGGCCGAGATCCGTCCCTCGACCATCGACGCCCCCAACGTGCCGGCGTTGAAGTTGACGAAGCCCTCGTGCATGACAGTGGTGCCGGGCGCCAGGTAAGCGCCAAGCCGCACCCGGTCGGCGTCGGCGATACGGACGCCGGACGGCATGACGTAGTCGGTCATTCGCGGAAACTTGTCGATGCCGTACACCGTGACCGGGCCGTGGCGGCGCAGCCGGAGCCGCGTCTGCTCGAAGTCGTCCACCCGGCAGGGCCCGTAGTTCGTCCACACGACATTGCTGAGCAGTCCGAACACGCCCGTCAGGTCCGCCTCGTGGGGGCGGACGACGCGATGCGAGAGCAAGTGCAGCCGGAGATAGATGTCCGCGGCGTCCGTCGGCGGTTCCTCGAGGTTGCTGACGGTATGTACCACGGTCGTCCGCACACCGCGGTCGAGATCGGCGTCGGCCAATGCGCGCAGGTCGGTGTCGTCCGCGCCGTTCGTGGCTCCGTTGAGCCTGGGCGAGGGGTACCAGACGTCGAGAACTGTCCCGTCGTCGGTGATAGTGGCCAGGCCGAGGCCCGCTGCAATCGTGGACATGCGCACCAGCCTAGGAGACTTGGCCGCTGGACATGGCGACAGGCAGGACACACCCTGGGCCGTGGAATATCGCACGGCAAGATCCAAGTCAGCACCGAAGCGCGACAACGAGGGGCTGCCCTGCCCGTCGCGATCGAGCCTGCCGCCTATTCGGGGCCCGTCAAGCGGTTGCTGCCCCCTCTTGGTCCTGTCCGGCGTGTCGTCGTAAGAAGGGCGGGCATTGCGCGGGGGCGGCACCCGCTCTTCTGGCGCCTTCGCAATGCACACCATTAGGAAGCGCAAGGTCTCCCCCAGCGGGCGGGTCGCCGCTTCCCATCGGTGTGCATTGCAAAGGCTCGTCAACGACTGGGGGCGATAGGGTCGGCTGGCGTGACGACCCCTGATCTTGATCTTGATCTGCCAGGCCCCGAGCTGACGGGCGCACTCTGTGACATCGAGTCCGTCAGCGGCAACGAGGCCGAGCTCGCCGACGCCATCGAGCGCGAACTTGGCCGGCTGAGCCACCTGCGCATCGAGCGGGACGGCGACACGATCGTCGCGCGCACCAACCTCGGCCGTCCCGAACGCGTCGTCATCGCCGGCCACCTCGACACCGTCCCCGTCGCCGGCAATCTGCCGACCCGGCGCGAAGGCGACCAACTCTGGGGTCGGGGGACAGTCGACATGAAGGGCGGCGTCGCCGTGGCGCTGCGGCTGGCCGCCCACATCCGCGAGCCACGCCGCGACGTCACCTACGTGTTCTACGACAACGAGGAAGTCGAGTCGGACAAGAACGGGTTGGGACGGGTGGCGGCGAACCATCCGGACTGGCTGACCGGCGCCTTCGCCATCCTGATGGAGCCGACGTCCGCCGTGGTCGAAGGCGGCTGCAACGGCACCATGCGCGTCGAGGTCACCGTGCGAGGACGGGCCGCCCACAGCGCGCGGTGGTGGATGGGCTCGAATGCGATTCACTCCGCGGGCCGGGTGCTGGACCGGCTCCGTAGCTACGAGCCGGCCGAGATCGACGTGGACGGACTGACGTACCGCGAGGGACTCAACGCGGTAGAGATCCGCGGCGGCATCGCCGGCAACGTCATCCCCGACGAGTGCATCGTGACCGTCAACTTCCGGTTCGCACCTAGCCGCACCGAGGACGAGGCGCTGAAGCACGTCCGCGAAGTTCTCGGCGGGTTCGACGTAGCTCTCACCGATTCCGTGGCGGGCGCACGTCCCGGGCTCACTCGTCCAGCCGTGGCGTCCTTCGTCGTCGCGGTCGGTGGCGAGCCCCGCGCCAAGCAGGGATGGACGGACGTCGCGCGGTTCTCCACGCTCGGCGTCCCGGCGGTCAATTACGGACCGGGCGACCCGCAGCTGGCGCACCACGACGACGAGCGGGTCGACATTGGCGAGATCCTCGCCTGCGAGCAGCGCATGCACGCATGGCTCACCACGGCAACCTAGGTGGCAATAGCCTGGTAGGCGTGAGGGAGAAGCACAGCGGCCCGCTCACACTCAGGCGGGCCCAAGCCGAGGCCACCACCGCAGACCAACGCTTGCTCGACACGCGCGGTCCCACGGATTGGGTGCATACGGACCCGTGGCGGGTCATGCGGATCCTGTCCGAGTTCGTCGAAGGGTTCGGAGCCCTTGCGCCGCTCGGTCGGGCCATCAGCGTGTTCGGCTCGGCGCGCACACCGCGCGACGACCCGTACTACGAGAAGGCGGTCCTGCTCGGGGCACGTCTGGCTGAGAACGGCTACGCGGTGATCACCGGTGGTGGGCCAGGGATCATGGAAGCCGCCAACAAGGGTGCCGGCGAAGCTGGCGGGGTCTCAGTCGGTCTTGGCATCGACCTGCCGTTCGAGCAGGGCGTCAACGAGTACGTTGACCTCGGCATCGACTTCCGCTACTTCTTCGCCCGCAAGACGATGTTCGTCAAGTACGCCCAGGGATTCGTGGTTCTACCCGGTGGATTCGGGACGCTCGACGAGTTGTTCGAGTCATTGACGCTCGTCCAGACCGGCAAGGTAACCCAGTTCCCCATCGTGTTGATGGGCACCGAGTTCTGGGGCGGTCTGTTGGACTGGGTGCGCGAGCGCCTGGCGGGCGACAAGAAGATCTCCATGTCTGACATCGACCTGGTAACGCTCACTGACGACGTCGACGAGGTGATCGATGTCATCAAGCGTTCGGAGGCGGGCCACGATGAGACCGTGGCGACTCCGCCTCCGGCGAGCACCACCGAGAGTGTCAGCGAGCCGTAATCGCCTCGTGGCGCGGATTGCCGGCCCTTACGGCCTACGGTTGACCCATGCCTGCTGACATCACCGCTGCCCGCGGTGGACGCGTGGCGGCTCTGTTCGCGTCCGCAGTGCTGGTTATCACAGCCTGCGGAGGCGACCACGAGACCGGCGCGATGACCGATTCCGATGTCGGGGCACCGGCGAGCGCGCCGATGGAGACTCCGTCGCCCGCGATGACCGACGAGGACGAGGCGGCCGACGCTGACGATGCCGCCGAACCGGACGAAACAGCGAGCGAGTCGGACGATGCCGCCGAGAAGCCCGCTCTGGCCGCCGGGACGTACCGCGACTACAGCGAAGAGGCGCTCGCAGAGCCCGGGTATGAGACCCGCGTGATCTTCTTCCACGCCTCCTGGTGCCCGGAGTGCCGGGCGTTCGAGCAGTCGATTGAGGAGGGACCCATCCCTGACGGGGTGCAGATCCTTAAGGCGGACTACGACACCGAGACCGAGCTCAAGGACAAGTATGGCGTCGACATCCAAACCACATTCGTCAAGGTGGACGAGAACGGCGAGATGATCTCGTACTGGGTCGGCTACCAGGAGGATCGGTCCATCGACAATCTCCTCGACCAGCTGGGATAGCGAGGCGCCGCCTAATGCCGTTCGCCGGGGTCGCCCTTCTCGCCGGTGCACTGTCGGTCCTGGCGCCGTGCGTGGTGGGGCTGCTGCCCGTCCTGATCGGCCGCTCGGTCGTACCAGGCAGCCGGGCGCACAGTGCCATCCTGGTCATCGCCGGGCTGTGCGCCTCGCTCTTCGTGTTCACCATGCTGTTTCGAGCGACCACGCTGCTGGTGGACGTACCGCAGCGGGTGTGGCAGTACGTCGCCGGTGCGATCCTGGTCGGCTTCGGCGTTGTGTCGTCGGTCCCGCAGCTTTGGGATTGGATCAGCGCACGGCTCCGGCTCGCCGAAGTGGGCGACCGCGGTACACGGTTCGGCATCGGCCGGCAGAGCCGAGCCGGAGATCTGGTGCTCGGAGCGAGCCTGGGGCCTGCGTTCAGTGCGTGCAGTCCGACGTACGCGCTGATCGTTGCCGTGATCCTGCCGGCGACACCCGCTGAGGGCGCGGCCTATCTGGTTGCGTACCTGGTTGGGCTGGCCGCGATGATGGCTGTGATCGTTATGGGCGGGCGCCGGGCGGTCGCGGCGCTCGGCTGGGGCGTCAACCCACATGGTTGGTTCCGCCGCGGCCTCGGAGTGTTCTTCATACTGTTCGGCGTGGCGATCGCGACCGGCTTCGACAAGGAGGTGCTGAGCTTCGTCGTCGAGAACGGCTGGTTCGATTGGCAGTTGCAGTTCGAGGACGTGATCCGATGACCACCGCCCGAGTTCTCGTCGTCGAGGACGACGCCGCCGTCTCGTCGGTCGTCGCGGCCTACGTTCGCGATGCCGGATTCGAGGCGCGCGTCGCCGCGGACGGTCTCACCGCCGAGCGGGACTGGCGCGAGTGGCGACCGGACGTGGTCGTACTGGACGTCATGCTGCCGGGCCGGTCGGGCCTCGACGTCCTCCGGCGCATGCGCGCGGACGGCGACGACACGCTGGTCGTGGTGTTGAGCGCGCGCGGCGAGGAGGAAGACCGGGTCGTCGGGTTGGAGGTCGGCGCGGACGATTACCTGGTCAAGCCGTTCAGCCCGCGCGAGCTCATGTTGCGGATCGCCGGCCTGCTGCGCCGTGAAGAGCGGCTGGCCGGTGCGCCCGTCCTGCCCCGGACGCTGCGTGCCGAGCCGGTGGCCGTCGACACCGGTGCCCATACGGTGTCGGTGGGCGGCGAGCCGGTCGCGCTGACCACCCGTGAGTACGACCTGCTGGTGTTCCTGATGCGCAATGCCGGGCAGACCTTCACCAAACGCGATCTGCTGCGCCGCGTGTGGGGATGGGACTTCGGCGACAACTCGACCGTGATCGTGCACGTGCGGCGGCTCCGCGAGAAGATCGAGCAGGACCCGTCCGACCCGCGGCTGGTGATCACCGTTAGAGGCACGGGATACCGGTTCGCGAGGGCGGACGAGCGTGCCGTAGCTGGGGTTGTCCGGCCGGACAGCGACGTCGGAGCTGATCAGCCACTTGTCCGGCCGGACAAGTCGTAGGAAGAGAGCGGGTGGGCCATGAGCGACCTGGTCTTCATGCTGACTGCGACGGCCGCGAGTTGCCTGGGCGTCGGCATCGTCGGATGGCTGGCCCTCCACGCCACGCGCCGCCGTTCGGTGACTCTCGCAGTTGTGATCTGTGCTCTGGTGCCGATGGTGGCTGTCATCGTGGCCGTCCAGGTCAACGTCCGGGCCATGTTCCTGTCCGACCACGACGCCGAGGTCATCGCGATCGTGCTGACGACGGCGGCCGTGCTGGCGCTCGTGCTCGCGGTGGTGCTCGGCC
>JASLBX010000215.1 GCA_030146385.1 Jiangellaceae bacterium
AGGCGGTGCCCTATGACCCCGGCGCCCTCACCGCCGAGGCCGAGTGGGTCAAGCACAACCTCTCCCGAGTGCGCGACAGTCTGCCCAACGGTTACTGCGGCCGGCCGCCCCAGCAGGACTGCCCCCACCCCAACGCCTGTCTCACCTGCCCGGACTTCCAGACGACGCCGGAGTTCCTCGACGTGCACCGTGCCCAGGCGACGGCCAACCGCAAACTGATCGCCCGCGCCGACGCCAACGGCCAGTTCCGCCTGGCCGAGAACCTCCGCCAGGTCCAGGCCAGCCTCGACCACATCATCCCCGCTCTTGAGGCGCTGGACGGGACCGGTTCGGCTTCATGACCAGGGCCGACAACACCCATCACCTCGCGAAGGCCGCTGCTGAGCGCCACGACTCGGCTCGCCGTCGGGCCACCGTGGCCATCGAGCACCTCGACCGTTGCGGTGAGGCCGTGACCTTTTCGGGCGTTGCCATCACGGCCGGGGTGTCCCGGGGATGGCTCTACCGCCAGGACGACCTCCGTGCCGCCATCATCCGCCTACGGCCCACGGCCGGACGGACGGTCACCGCAGGGGTGGCGAACCGGCGGGCGAGCATGGACTCACTTCGTCAGCGGCTGGAGGCGACCAGAGCGGAGGTCGCCCAACTCCGGGCTGAAAACACCGAGCTTCGCGAACAGTTCGCCCGTTCCCTCGGGGAACAGCGCGCACAGCGTTGACCGCCCGTCCAACGGGAATCGACAACCGCACCCGCAAGGGAACGACATTGCGGGCCAGAGCGCGCCAGGATGCCGACGTGAGCGACGACTACGAGCAGCTGTGCCGGCTCATTCGTTCTCGCGCCGACCAGGTCGGCACCGGTTGCACACCGGACGAGCTGGCCGCCCTGCATGAGGCCTTCGGTGCCCTGCCGGGCGACTATGTCGCCTACCTCACCGACTTCGGCTGGATCACGGTCTCACACCACGAGGTGATCGGTTTCGGCGCTGGCGTGCCCGCACACCTCGACGTCATCAAGGTCGTCACCTGGGAACGCGAACGCGCCTACCCGCCCTTGCGTGTCGGGCTGCTGCCGCTGGCGAACGACGGCGCCGGCGACCATTACTGCCTCGACCTTGACGCACCGGGCCATCCGGTCGTGTTCTGGTCTCACGACGATCCGCACGGTCCGGGCCAGCTGCCGGCTGTCGTCGCCCCTTCGTTCGTGGCATGGGCGCTCGCCCTGTTCGAGGGTCAGCAACTGTGACTCGCCGCTGTCCTCCGGGCGCTCCCGCCGGCCGTGGTTCCACGCCGGCAGTCTGCGTCGGTGACATGTCTACGACGCAGACGGCCCTACGCGACAAGGGCTTCTGACAGCGGGCTCCAGATAACGGCACTTCCTCGCCGCCGCAGCGTGCCATGCACAGTCACATTGGCCTCGGGCGCCAGCCGACTCCTGCTCTACTGACGGGCTGCGCGGCGGCGCCGACGCGTCGCGGTGGGCCACACCGTGTTGACATTCCCGCTCCTCACCAGCCTGTCGGGACCGGGCACTCGATCCGCGGCAACCTATCCTCATGACTCGGCATCCTCTGCGGGTGCGGATCTACCGGACCCTCTTGGTCACGTCCGCCGCAGCCATGACCTTGCTGTTTGCCGTCAGCATGTTCTTTGCTGTCGGACAAGCCGTGGACCTAGCCCGTCGAGACGCTTGCCATCTTGGACTCGAATTCGAGGTCCAATCGACGCGTACTCTCGAGACGGACTGGTTTCCACCGTCGGCGACATGCGAGTACGTCGTCCTGAGCAACACCTCCGTGCGCCGAGAGACACGGTGGATTGTCTACTTCCCCCTCGTCCCTGCATCGATAGCTGCCGGGCTGATCTTCGGCTTGGCTGCCCGCAGGCATACGCACAGGTCGACGATCGGGCGCATGCCGTGAAGCCGGCAGACCGCAGATTGAGCGTGACGCTGGATGGCGTATGCGTTCTCAGGAGGACGCGAGCGCATCTCGGGCACTGCGCGTCGTTCTCGGCACTGGCTGCCAGCCCAGGCCCCGCATCCGAAGCACATTCGTGATCTGCCGTTCGGCGCTAGCTGCTCGCTCGCCAGCATGCCCCAGAACGTGCACGCCGAACTCCGTCGTCCTAAGCGACCGGAGCCGAGCAGAAACGCCGGATACGGACGGCCCGGGAGGGGATCGCAATACGAACGGTATCGCTCCGGCAGGGTCCGTCCCAGACTGGCGGGTAGATCAGCCTTCGTGGCATGCGAATGTCGCTTCGGTCAGGCTCAGGCGCTCGGCGTGGTCTCGGGTGGGGCTCACCTTGAACGTGCGCCGGTCCAACGCTGCTCGTCGTCAGGCGCCTTGTCCGGGGCAAACACGGTCAATTCGCCGTGGGGCATCAAGACGAGGGGCCTGCGCGTGGCGGTGGTGGGCGGCGCGTTGCGCGCGTCGATCGGGCCCGGGGGGTACCGTCGCCACGGGAGGTGGGGGCATCTGCGATCCAAGTCGAGCGCATGTCTGATCTGAAGCCTCTGTCCAGCCCGTTGGCAGGTTGGCCTGGAAGAACTCAATGACATCCGAGGCCGTCGCCGAGGTGGCCAGTCGATAGGTCACCGTCAGGCCGTAGTCCCCGGTCCCCACGCCGTCCTCTCCAACTCGAAGGAGCGCTCACCCATTTTGACTGCTCCCGGGAAGGTCGGGAGGGACTGGTACAGCGAACGGCGCGCGGCAACGTCGTGGCGCCGTGCCAGGGCAGGACGACCGAGGAACCAACCCACGGCGGCCGCTCCCACCAGGGCGGTGAGCACGGTTGCGGTGGTCATCGCCTTGGTCCGCATACACCCCGAGGGTAGGGGCCAAGCGCCAAGACCGAAGGTGCGTTAGACGGACGTGGCGGTAACCCATGCCGGGAGCGGCTCGCGGCTGGTTCGCCATGCTGGTGGGATGCCGCCAGCACCCGTGCGCGACGCCACTATGCCGCATGCGATCGCGCAGGTCGTGTCCCGGTCGCCGAGGCCGCTCACAGTCCGCCAGAAGGTCTCGGGGAAGTCGTCGGGCGTCTGTGCCGCACTCCAAATTGCGAAGGGGACCGTGTCCTGCGCGGAGACCTGCGCGCCGCTGCCGAGTACGTGGGCGGCGTGCTGACCGGACGTCTCGGGTGGCAGATCGATGGCGGCGAGGAGGCGGGTGGCCACCTCACCGGCCGGAACCACGGCGTGGACGGCCCGGAGGAACTCCTCCGGAGCCAATGCCGGATGGCGTCGGGTCGAGGCGGAGATGCCAGCGGCGACGGCGACGGCCACCGCGCCGGCCGCGGCCTCCGGATGGGCATGGGTGACCACAGCCGACTTGTGCGCCTCCTC
>JASLBX010000251.1 GCA_030146385.1 Jiangellaceae bacterium
GCGTCCTCGAAGCTGCCGTTGCGCAGCAGGTTGACCGGCCGGACCACGACGGTGGCCGTCACGTCGAGGCCTGATTCGGTGACACCGGCGACGTCGTACGTGCCGGGGCCATCGATCCGCCGCAGGTCCTTGTCGCTCCAGGTCACCGGGTCGTCCTCGAACGAACCGTCGTTGTAGGTCACGCGGACGGAGGACGGCAGGACGATCTCGTCGCCAGCCACGACGACCACCTCGACGTCCTCGACGTCCACCACCTCCAGCGGGGCGACAGCGCCGGTGTACACGTAGCGGAAGACCTGGAGGGACTCGAGCAGGTGACCCGCGAAGTCGAACAGCGCCTGGTTGTCCCACGCCGATCCGCCGTACCAGACGCCGGCGTCGTCGGGGTCATACTCACCGGCGTAGCTCGTCGCCCAGCCGGAGCCGTGCTCCTCCCACAGCAGGCGGTTCTGGTCGATCTCGCTCGGCGGCCCCACCGGCAGCCAGGCCGGCTCCCAGTAGTAGACGCCGATCCCGGCCGAACCGACGTCGTTTACGGCGGCGATGACGTCGCGCAGGGCGTTGGCCTGGCCCTGGACGCTCACCGGGTACTGGTCGAACCCGGAATCGGCGGTGATGACGTTCTGGTGCCCGTCACCGTCGTCGAACGTGTAGTTCCAGGACGTCTCCGCGACCATGAGCTGCTTGCCGTACGTGTCGGCCACGTGCGTGAGCACGTCGGTGAGGTTGGCCAGCGACCCGTGCCAGAACGGGTAGTAGGAGCTGGCGAACACGTCGTAGTCGACGTTGTGCTCGGCGAGCTGTGCGGCGTATCCGGCGTACCGGCCCGCGGTCTCGGGGTTGGTGAAGTGCAGCGCGACCAGCGCGTCGGGCAACACCTGCCGTACGGCGGCGCTTCCGGCGGCGAACATCCGCGCGCGGTCGGGCCAGGCGCTCACGCCCGCGACGGCGTTGTTGGTCTCGTTGCCGATCTGCACCATGCGGACGTCCACGCCGCCGTCCCGGAATGCCTCTAGCGCATCCGTGGTGAAGGCGCCCAGCGCGTCGACCTTCTGGTCGACGCTCATGCCCGCCCATACCTTCGGTGCCTGCTGCTTGCCGGGGTCGGCCCAGAAGTCCGAATAGTGGAAGTCCACGAGCACGCGCAGCCCGTGCGCAGTCGCCCGCTGGCCGATCTCGACCGCCCGCGGGACGTCGACGTTGCCGCCGCCATACCCATGGCCATCGGCGTCCCACGGGTCGTTCCAGACCCGGATCCGCACATCGGTGACGCCCGCATCCGCCAGTACGGCGAACAGGTCGGCCTCCTCACCATCGGTGTCGTAGAACCTCACCCCGCTCTCCTCGAGCGAGAGCACGGATGAGACGTCGACGCCGTGCACGAAATCCTCGGGCAGGCCCTCGACCTCCTTCACGAAGATCCCGGCCTCCACCGGGTCAGTGTGGTCCGCGACAGCTGCCGCGGGCATCCCCAACAGCAACGTTCCGGCGGTGGCCACGGCGGTCAGCACGGCGGCGCTCCGGCGCTGGCGCGATGTCATGACGTCCTCCTAGCCCTTGACCGACCCCGTGGTCAGCCCGCTGACGATGTATTTCTGCAGGAACAGGAACAGCGCGAGGATCGGCACGCTCGCGATCACCGCGCCGGCGGCGAACAGCCCCCAGTTCGCGTTGAGCTGGTCGGAAACCCACGCGTACATCCCCACCGCGAGGGTCCAGTTGCGCTCGGACGTGAGGATGATGCGGGCGAGGATGAACTCGCCGAAGGTGGCGATGAACGACAGCAGTCCGACGACGGCGAGAATGGGCGTGACCAGGCGCAGGATGATCGTCCAGTAGGTCTGCGCGTGCGTCGCGCCGTCGATCTTGGCCGCCTCGTCGATCTCGCGCGGGATCGTGTTGAAGAACCCGTACATGAGGAACGTGTTCGTGCCGAGCGCCCCGCCGAGGTACACGCAGATCAGAGCCAGCTTGGAGTTCAGGCCGAGCGCGGGCACCACGTCCCCGAGCGCGATCAGCAGTAGGAAGATCGCGATGAACGCCAGCATCTGCGGGAACATCTGGATGATGAGCAACGCGGTCAAGCTGGTGCGCCGGCCGTTGAAGCGGAACCGCGAGAACGCGTAGGCGGCTGCCGCGCCCATGAGCACAGAGCCGGCCGCCGTAGCCCCGGCGATGATCAGGCTGTTGGCTGCCCACGTCCAGAACCGGGTCTGACCTAGCGCCGTGAAGTTCGCCGTACCGACCGAGCGGAACAGCTCCGTCGAACCCGTCAGGGTCCCGGACGACGCAAGCGCCGCCGAGAGGACGTAGGCCAGCGGGAACGCCGCGTAGAGCACGATCAGCGCGGCCAACGGGTACTTCCAGCCCACATCCGCCAGCCAGCGCCGTCGCCGGGCGACGGCACGCCCTGGGTCAGCCCGAACCGGTTCGGCCTTCACCGTTGTGGCCATCACAGGATCTCCTCGAGCTTGCGGGTGCGCCGGAACGCCAGGGCGGCGATGGTCCCGACGACGAGGAACACCACGATCGACAAGGCGCTTGCCAGTCCGTAGTCGGCACGGCCGCCGGCGACGCCCGAGATCTGATAGATCATCGTGATCAGGATGTCGGTGTGCCCGAGCACCGCAGACGTGTCGGTGAAGCGTGGCTCACCGCCGGTGAGCATGTAGATGATCGTGAAGTTGTTGAAGTTGAACGCGAACGACGCGATGAGCAGCGGCGCCGTCGACACGAGCAGCAGCGGAGTCGTGATCGAGCGCCAGGTGCGCCACCGGCCGGCACCGTCGATGCGCGCCGCCTCGATCACGTCACTCGGAAGCGACTGCAGGGCTCCGGTGCACACCAGGAACCAGTAGGGAAAGCTCAGCCAGAGGTTCACACCGATGATCGCGAGCTTGGCGAGCCACGGATCGTTCAACCACTCGATGCGCGCCCCGAAGAAGAACAGGTTGTTCACGATCCCGTAGTCGGGGTTGGAGTTGAGCATGCCGCGCCACAGCAGCGCGGACAGGAACGCGGGAAAGGCGTACGGCAGGATGAACAGCGTCCGCAACGCCATCCGCCCGCGGACCCGCGGGTCGTTGAACACGATCGCCATCGCCAGACCCAGGAGGAAGCTCGTGGCGACGGTGAGGGCCGCGAACGCGAACGTCCAGGCGGTGATGCGCCAGAACGGCCCGGCGTAGTTGGTCTCGGTGAACCCGCGTACGAAGTTGTCGAACCCGACGTAGACCCGCCAGCCGACGGGCAGCGCGGTGCCGTCGTCGGCCACGAACCGCCCGTCGTCACGTGCCCTATAGACGACGCCGGTCTCGGTATGGGTCAGCGTCTGGGCCTGCGGGTCCCAGTCGAGCGTCGACCGGTACACGGTGCCGCGCGTGCCCTCGCGGGTGCGGATCGAGCCGTCGTCGGCGTCATCGGACACCGGCACGCGCAGGTCGAGAACCTCCCGCTGCAACGCCTGGTCGCCAAGGAGCGTGGCCCGGTCGACGACCTCCCAGCCCGGCACCGCGGTGACGCGATCGCCTTCGATAGTCGCGTCCGGCTCCGAGGACAGCGGACTCTCGGCACTCCCGACCTGCACCTGTCCGTCGGTGACCACCGCGAAGCCAAGCTCCCCATCGCGCTGGACGATCGTCAGCGGGTACGTCGGTGCACCGTCAACCGCCCGCTCGTTCTGGATGATCAGGGCGTCGACCGCCTGCTCCTGGGTGCTGTTGTGGCCCGTCCCATAGTTCGTCAGGGCCACGTTGACGGTGTAGATCATCGTGAACAGCTGGAAGACCAGCAGGAACGCCAGGCCGGGAAGGATGTACTTGGACGGCAACGCCCGCCTGCTGAAGTACACCCAGTTGCCCACCACCGTCAGGGCGAGCGTGCCGGCGAGGATGCCCCACGAGCCCTCGACGAAGGCCGACCACACGATTGCAAGACCGACCGCGTTGATGCCGGCCATGATGACGAGCTTGACGACGAACCCCCAGCCGGTGCCGTGCCAGGCGCGGGCGTGGGACTCGCCGCGAGGCCGGGACGGGCTTGGCGTACCGGGCGAGCCGGGCGTACCGGCGCCCGAGGGCGGGACGGCCGCGAGGTTCTCGTCGGTGGACATCGGGCCTCCGATCTGGAGAGTCGACGCGAGTAGACGGCGGGGACGCCGCCGGGGGAACGCCAGCGCCCCCGCAGTCGGCTCAGTCGCCGAGCGTGGCGTCGAGGTCGGCGAGCATCTTCTCCCAGGCCGCCCGCGGCTCGGCCGAGCCGGAGATGATCGCCGCCTGGGCCGCGTTCCAGTGCTCCCAGACATCGCCCATCTCCGGGATGGACGGCATCGGGGCACCGTTCTGGGCGGCCTCGAGGAAGCCGGCGACGATCGGGTCCTCTGCCACGTCCTGCGCCACGACGCTCATCGCCGGGATGCGCGGGTCGGCGTCGTGCAGCGCGCGCATGGCCTCCGGCGTCGCGACGTAGTTGGTCAGGAAGTCGGCGGCCACCAACGCGTTCTCGGTCTGCGCCGACACGTAGAAGCCCTGCACCCCCACGAACGGGGCCGCGGTCTCGCCGCCGGCGGACGGGATCGGGTCGACGGCCACGTCGATGCCCGCGTCCACGTACTCCCCGATGGCCCACGGGCCGGCCACGGTGTACGGCGCGTTGCCGTCGGCGAACTCCTGGTTCGCGATGTCGTACGTCCAGTCCGTGCTGAACAGCCCGGTCCCGGCCATGCCGTTCTCGCCGAGCCACTCCGCGAACGCGTGGCCCTCGTCGCCGCCCATGCCGACCTCGTTGGTGTACGACCCGTCGTCGTTCTGCACGAAGACCGGGGCGCCGAAGGACGTCTGGAAGGCGTAGTAGGTGTAGCCGTCACCGGTGGTGCCGTTGGTGTTGATGACGAACGGGAGCGGGGTGCCGGTTTCGCGCGCGTCGGTGATCATCTCGTCGAAGGTCGCCGGAACCGGGTCCGACGCGAGCTCGGTGTTGCGCACCAGGCCGACGCTCTCGAGCGCGTACGGCAGGCCGTACAGCTGGCCGTCGTAGGTGAAGGCCTCGATCGCGACGTCCTCGAACTCGTCGGCCGTGGCGCCCAGGTCGACGGAGTCGACGACGCCGTTGACGATGAACGAGCCGAGCCAGTCGTGCGCGCCGACCGTGAGGTCCGGGCCCTCCCCCGTTGGCACCTGCGCGAGGAAGTCGGCCCGGATGTCTTCGAAGTTCTTCTGCACGAGCTCGACCTCGACGCCGGTCTCCTCCGTGAATGTCTCGGCCGCCGCGGCGACGGCGGGCTCGCGGTTCTCGTCGACCCAGATTGTCAGCGTGCCGCCGGCTGCTGGCTCGGCTTCCTCCTCGGCGACGTCTTCGGTGGGTGGGGCGTCGGCCGGGGTCTCCTCCGCCGTGTCGTCTCCACCGCCGCACGCGGCCAGCAGGACAACGGTTGCGAGGGGCGCGAACCGAATGGATGTCTTGCGCATGGCATAACCTTTCCGAACGTGTGCCGCTGCCCGCGTACGGATCGCGGCGCTGCGACCTGGGTGGATGCTGAGCGAGATGACTACTGCTCCGTCGTCGGTCATGAGCTGTGGCGACCACCCCCGAAGGGCCGCGACGCGGCAATGCGCACGACGGCGACGCCGCCGGCGGGAAGGTCCAGGCGCTCGGAGACCTGTTCTCCACCGAGCAACTCGACGCCGTCCGCGACGTGAAGCTTGGTGTCTACATCCGAGTGGTTGATCGCCACGACGTAGTCCGCATCGTGCCCGCGCCGAACGACGGCCTCGACGCCGTCGGGCAGATCCGGAGGTTGCACGCCCGCGTCCCGGTACACGGCGCGTAGGACCGGAGCGAGCGCGTCGACGTCTATGCGGGTGGAGACGTACCAGGCGGTGCCTTGGCCGAAGGAATTCCGTGTGATCGCTGGACCCCCAGCAGCAGGGCCGTCGAGATGGCTCGCCACCTCCTC
>JASLBX010000272.1 GCA_030146385.1 Jiangellaceae bacterium
GCCGGGTACGCATAACTGCCGGGCGCCGGGGTCGGCATCGACACCTGCGCGGTCACCCCGTTCGGGCCGCGCAGAATCGCAGCCCCGTCGACGGCCACCGTCGGACCACCCATCCCCTGGCCGAACACGTCCTCCCGCTCCCACGGGCTCGCGTCTGCCGCGGCAACTGAGGTCAGAAGAGCAACAACAGCGATCAGCGTCGCCGGGATCCCACGGCGCCTCGCCATCCCTCCCAGGTTTGCCAGCCTCGTTCTCATGTTTCGGCTCCCTTCAGACGTTGGGCGCTTACCCCCGCTCGTACTGTGGAGCAGTGCGATGTCAATCTGGCGACAGTCCAGCGACAGCTACTGGGGCGGGTTCGGCATTGCGCGTGACGTCCGATTTGAGGTTGATCGCGACGGCCTGATGGGTGCACGATTTACGGGGGATGTGTCCGTGACCAGCTGGCATGCCGAACCAGGGGGGCCGCCGTACGACGGCGACTCTGCGGAACTGCGCCCGAACTTCCACTTCCAGGTGCTCGGCCCGCTCAACATGATCTACGACGGACGCGATGTCGCTGTACGCGGACCGCAGGAACGGGCGATGCTCGGCATCTTGCTCACCGCTCCTGGACGGGTGTTATCGGTCGCCACAATCGTGGACGGCCTCTGGGAGGTTCCGCCGGCCAACGCGGAGCGCACCGTCCGCCAGTACGTGTCGCGGCTTCGCAGACAACTCCCGGCAGATGCCGGCGAGATAATCGTCACCCGTCCACCGGGCTATCTCATTGCCGCCGACCCACGGGATGTCGACGCCTGGCAATTCCGGCGGCTGGCCGAGCGTGGCCGTGTCGAACTCAGCCACCACGATCCGGCCGCTGCTGCGGAGACCTTGGCTCAGGCGCTCCAACTGTGGCGGGGCGATGCATTCGGCGAGTTCACCCGAGCGCCGTTCGCAGCGGGCGAGCGGACGAGCCTGGACGAGTTGCGCCTTACGGTCACCGAAAACCAGATCGACGCCAGGCTGGCCCTAGGATCTGGGCCCGAGCTGGTGGCCGAGCTGGAATCGCTCGTACGTCAGCATCCGCTGCGTGAGCGTCTCTGGGGCCAGCTGATGACGGCGCTGTACCGCGCAGGACGGCAGGGCGATGCCCTTGCGACCTTCCGGCGGGTTCGCGAAATCCTTGCCGACGAACTGGGCCTCGAGCCGGGACCGGCACTACGTCTGCTCGAGGAGCGGGTCCTTGCTCACGACCCGGCGTTGGACGCGGCCGCTTATCCCGCTCCACCCGAGACCGGATTGCGGGCGGCGGCTCCGGAGCTAACCAAGACACACCCGACCCCGCTCAGTTTTCTCCTTCCCGCTGCCCTCCGGCTCAAGCCCGCCTACCCGTTCGTGGGTCGGGCCCGCGAGCTCGCAACCCTCACGAACCTGCTCCCCCTTGCGGCCAGTGACCAGCGGCGCATCGCGCTCGTTGGTGGCGAGCCCGGTTCCGGGAAAAGCAGGTTGGTGCGAGAGCTAGCGCACCTCGCCGCCGAGTCCGGCATACTAGTTCTCTACGGAGCATGCGACGCGATGGTCCGCTCCGCTTACGCACCGTTCACCGAGGTGCTCACTCACTACTGCCAGATCACGGAACCGGCCGAACTCCAGACCGATCTCCGATCGACCGGCGCCGAGCTGACCAGGCTGTCACCTGAGCTGGCGTCCTACACCGGCGAGCCGAGCCAATCCGGCGATCTCGGGCCCGAAGCGGACCGCCAGCGGCTTCACAATGCGTTCGCCAAGCTGCTCGCCAACGTCAGCCTGCGCCACCCGCTCCTGTTGATCATCGAAGACGGCCACTGGGCGGATACCGGAACGCTCCTCTTTCTCCGCCATTTGGCGCGGGCTACTACCGCCGTGCGAGCCCTGGTGGTCGCGACGTTTCGGGACACCGAGGCTGACGTGCCTACTGAGCTGGCCGACACGCTCGCCGATCTCCGGCGCGCCGACGAGGTTTCCCACGTCCACCTCGAAGGACTCACCGAAGACGAGGTCAACGACTTCGTGGCCGCGGCCGCCGGAACGCCGGCAGCCCGGGTTCCGCAAGGTTTCGCGCACGATCTTCGAGATCTAACAGCGGGCAACGCGTTTCTGCTTTGCGAGCTCTGGCGATCTCTCGTCGAGACCGATAAGGTCACGACCTCCGGCGGCGACGTCCGGCTTGTTGACGCGTTGGAAAGCGTCGATACTCCGCGGGGAATCCGCGAAGTGGTCGGCCAACGCTTGGCCAGTCTGCCGCGCACAACGAGGTCACTGCTCAGCGTGGCCGCGGTCGCCGGCCAGGAGTTCTCACTCGACATCGCGCTGCGCGCGGCTGACCTATCCCCAGCCAGACCGGAAATCGTCGAGCCCGCGGTTCGCAGTGGACTGGTCGAGGAACTCTCCGCCCGAACCCTGGCCTACCGGTTCACCCACGACCTGGTCCGGCGGGCCGTCTACGACCGGATGAGCGCAGTTCGCCGGGCGAGGCTCCACCAGCGAATCGGAGAGATGCTTGTCGCGACATACCCTGAGCCGACGGCCCGCATGCTTGCCAGCCTCGCGCACCACTTCACTGCAGCAGCACCGTTAGGCAAGCAGGGCCAAGCCGTCGACTTCAACGTGCGCGCTGCCGCGGCGGCGACGTCGGCTCTCGCATTCGACGAGGCCGCCACCCTGCTGCAGACTGCACTGGACCTCTGTGAGCCGGACGACCGCCGGCGGGCGAACGTACTGCTCGAGCTTGGCATGGCGCTCTATCGGGCCGGACGGACGCCAAGATCGGTCGACACGTTCCGGGCGGCGGCCGAAATCAGTCGTCGCCACGGGGACATCGAACTGCTCGCCCGCGCCGCCATCGGATTCGGTCGGGCTAGCTCGCGCCCGGGATTCGTGGATGCTCGA
>JASLBX010000290.1 GCA_030146385.1 Jiangellaceae bacterium
CGGTTCTGTTCGGGCTGTCGATGGACTATGAGGTGTTCCTGCTGTCACGCATCCGCGGGGAGTACGACGCAACCGGTGACAACGCCGAGTCGGTGGCGCGCGGCATCGCGTCCACCGGCCCGGTGATCACCTCTGCCGCTTTGATTATGACCGTGGTCTTCCTTAGCTTCGCCGTCAACCCGTCGCCGCTGGTCAAGATGGTCGGCCTGGGCTTGGCGACTGCGATTGTGCTCGACGCGACGATCGTCCGGATGGTGATCGTGCCGGCCGTCATGGCACTGCTCGGCCGCGCGACCTGGTGGCTGCCGACCGGTCTCGAACGGCGCCTACCCCACATGAACTGGGCGGACGCGGATCTGTCGCAGCAACCATCGCCCCAACTCGCCGCAGCGTCTCTGCGAGACGAAGTGGCGGCCACCTAGGGTTGGGGCATGATCAGGGTATGTTTCGCCGGTGTCACTGGCTGGACAGCAGGTCCGATTGTCGCGGCGATCGACGCATCTGAAGACCTGCAGTTGAGTAGCGGCGTCGCCAGATCCACAGCCGGACGGACGTTGGCCGATGCTGCGAGGTCGAGCAGCGACGGCATGGTTTACGCCTCCGTCGGCGAGGCGCTGCAATCCGCTGAGACGGACGTCCTCGTCGACTACACCAGTGCCTCGGCGGTGAAGGAGAACGTATGGACTGCGGTGCGTGCCGGGGTGCACGCTGTCGTCGGGTCCAGCGGTCTGGCGGCCGACGACTACGCGGGGCTTGATCGGCTGGCGCGCGACCACGGTGTGGGCGTGATCGCAGCGGGCAACTTCTCCATCATGGCCGCAGTGCTGCAACGGGCGGCAACGCTGGCCGCTGAGCATCTGGATCACTGGGAGATCGTCGACTACGCCAGTGCAGGCAAGCCCGATGTGCCCAGCGGAACGTCCCGAGAACTGGCCGAGACCCTGGCCCAGGTCCGCAGCCCCGCGTCGGCGCTGCCACTGGCGCAGCTGCACGGGCCGCTCGAGGCACGGGGAACCGAAGTGGGCGGCACCCAGATCCACTCCGTGCGGCTGCCGAGCTTCGTGGTAACCACGGAAGTCGTCTTCGGCGGGAAGGGCGAGCGACTGATCATGCGCCACGACGCCGGTGAGAGTCCGGAACCCTACGTGGAGGGCACAGTGCTAGCCATCCGTCGTGCGGCCGACGTACCTGGAGTGCGCAGGGGCCTCGACTCTTTGCTGTTCAACGACGGCTCGCACTGATTCGACCCGTGGCTGGCGGTAGGTTTCTTCGGGTGCAGCAACGCATCAGTTTGATCACGCTTGGAGTGTCCGACCTACCCCGTGCCAGGGCGTTCTACGAGCAGCTTGGGTGGCAGGGTCAGGAGGTGGAGGAGACGGTGTTCTTCCAAGCGGGAGGCGCCGTCGTTGTTCTTTGGGCGCGCGACAAGCTCGCCGAAGACTTAGGGATCGGTGACGTGAATCCTGAGGGCTTCGGCGGGATTGCGCTTGCGCACAATGTCCGGTCGCGGGCCGAGGTCGAAGAAGTGCTGGCCGATGCAGCGAACGCCGGGGCCGAGATCACGCGAGCTGCGAGGGAGACCTTCTACGGCGGCTATGCAGGCTGCTTTACGGACCCGGACGGCCACGTCTGGGAGATCGCCTACAACCCGGGGTTCACCCTCGGGCCGGACGGTTCAGTCACTCTTCCCGACTTCGGCGCATCGTAAAGGGTGCCTCAACCAGCCGGACCTGGCACGTCCAGGGCCGCCTTGCCGTTGACCCGTCGGGCGCTCAGTGCCTCAGCGGCATCAGCGAACTTTTTCAAGCGGTCCGCGCCAGCCGACCTCGAGCTGAAGCTGCCCTCCTCGACCAGCCGCACCGGAGTTGCGGCGGCGTGACGGGCCGCACTGGTAACCGTCGGAGCACTCGTATTGATCTAGTGGAGATATATCCACCTCGCTTCGGATGGCACTCCCTTGTCGTTGACGAGGAACAGCATGTAGTACCCGCGCTGGGCGAGGGAATGTGGGTGACCCCCGCCTGGTGCCCGCAGTCTCAGCTTCTTGGGGTGCGCAGGTTCATGTTTGTGGGCCCAGTCCAGTTCGATGACCTTCTGTTCGGAGTCCGTCTGGTGCGTTACGGCCATGGGCCGGACCAGGACGACCTTCACAATGGACTTGCCATCCGGCGGTGGTGTTTCGACGATGAACTCCTGCCCGTGATGAACTACCTCTGGCGCAGATGAGATGACGGGTCTCGGTCCCTTGAACAGGTACGGCGGGCTGTAGATCTCAATGGACGTGTTGTTCCAGCCAGCCATCATCACCTTGCCGCTGGGAAGCAGGATCGCGGCGGAGTGGTAGTCCCGGATCGACGGAAGCGCCGCCATGGGCGACCACGAGTTCGTGTCCGGATCGAACATTGTGCAGGGTGAGTTCTTCTGCTGAATCCCGCCGCACACGAAGACGTTCCCGTCAGGCAGGAGGACGGCGCTCGCCAGACTCCTGTGCTGACCGTCCGGGAATGCGACCGGCGGGCCCCAATCCGTGGCGGGCGACAATGCCGTCGCGTCGATGATTTCGTACGTGTGGTTAGTCGAGTGCTGGGAGCCGCCCAGAGCGAGGATTCGAACGTAGGGCGGGCTCTTGCTGAGCAGCATCACCGACATGCCTTTGGTCCGGTCGGGCTGCGCCGCGTTCACGGGTGCGATGTCGGTCCAGGCGCCCGCGTGATCGCCGGTCAGCGTGAAGTATGAAGACTGATCGTCGCTGCCAATGGAGAAGGGCCCTCCGCCGGCTCCGGCGCTGCCCCAGCCCGTGCGCGAGTAGAAGATCGCGTGGTTGGGCAGGAGATGCAGCCCGGGGTACAGCTCGGGGAATTGCTTTTCGTCGCCCGAGGAGAGCGGCGTGAATGTGTCGGTGGTCTCGTCATAGATGTCCATCTGGCCGTGCCCGTGGCCGCAGACGACGAGCACGCGTCCCGGTTCGTCGCCGAGCGCGACCGCTGTCGGATACCACCGTGAGTCGGACATCGGGCCGGTGGTCCGCGACCAGGACTTCGCGATCGGATCAAACTTGTATCCCCACTTCGCCAGTGCGTGCGGACCATAGCCACCGCCCCCAACGGACAGGAGCCTTCCGTCAGAGAGGAACACATGATGTCCGCACAGCTGCGAGTATCCGCCAGGCATCAGGTGAGGCTGATTCACGGGATCCTCGAACGTCGATGCGGACGTATCCTCCGGATCCCACAACAGGGTCGTCTCGTCAGCCGTTATGAACAGCACCTTCCCCGTACGCAGCATGGCGGCGTGGATGATGCCGTCGTAGTCTCCTTGGCCCCGTCGCGGAATCGGCTGCGGGAATACCTCCCATTCTCCGAAGTACGATCGGCCAAAGCGGTCGACCAGGAAATCGAAGACGGAGGCGTCCAAAACCCCGGGGTCCAGAAGCTCTGTTACGTTTCGGAGCCCGAGTGGAAATTCACGGTTTTTGAACGCGAAGATCCCGCTGGCGACGTCGGCCTCCAGC